>NZ_JBIMJM010000047.1:0-12303 GCF_043674115.1 Streptococcus sp. A34
AAGTCTTTGAATTATCAAACACCTTACCAAGTTTTTCTGAGTTATATAAAAAGTCTAACTTAATTTGACAATTTAAAATATTAGAAAAAGGAAATGATGTTATAGAAAATTTCCGATAATAATCTGCGTAAAATGTAAGCGCTTTGAAATTCATCTTCCGTCGGAAAAAATGAAACCTGATGTGGTATAATAAGTAGAAACTTTCTAGAATGAGGTCCGATGTGTCGAATAAATTGCTTTCGCGAGTGGGGCGAGAGGATAGGATTATTCCAAGGCGGTTGAACATGCTGTTTGCCATTGTCGTCTTCCTGTTTTCAGTCCTGATTGCTCGTTTAGTGGATATGCAGCTAATCAATAAAGATTTTTATGTCCAAAAATTAGAGACTGCCAGTCAAAAAGTGGTGTCAAGAAGTTCGGTCCGCGGTCAGATTTATGATGCCAAAGGTCTTCCGCTAGTTGAAAATAAGTTAAGCCAGGTGGTGTCCTTTACTCGGTCAAATAAAATCACTGCCAAAGGAATTCGGGATATTGCGGAAAAATTGGTAGCCTGGGTGTCCTTGCCTGAGGATATTCGTGTGTCGGAGCGGGACAAGGCAGATTACCTCTTGGCGGATACAGATGTCTATGAAAAGGTTGTCGCAGAGCTCCCAAGAGAGAAGCGGTTCGGTATCGATGGAAACCGCCTGAGCGAAGGAACAATTTATGCCAATGCCGTAGAGAGCTTGGACCCCAAAGATTTACAATTGACGGAGGCTGAAGAGAAGGTTGTCTACCTCTTTACCCAAATGAACAAGGCTGGCTTTTTTGAGACCGTCCGCCTAGCAACCCAGCCCCTCAATGCAGAACAGATTGCCTTGATTGCTTCTCATGAGCAGGACATGCCTGGGGTTACAACAGTGACCAATTGGGACCGTCTTGTCAAAGATACCTCGCTTTCCTCGATTATTGGAACGGTGACGACGGAGCAGGTTGGTCTCCCTGCAGAAGATGCTGAAGATTATCTGGCCAAGGGCTACTATCTGAACGACCGTGTGGGAACTGCCTACCTTGAAAAGCAGTACGAAGGCGTCTTACAAGGGCAACGAGAGCTCAAGGAAGTCAAGCTCAATCGAAATGGAAATGTCGAGTCTATCGATACAATCCAAGAAGGTCAAAAAGGAAATAATATCAAGTTGACCATTGATTTGGCTTTCCAAGATGGTGTCAATGCCATATTGAAGAAATACTTTGAAAGTGAGTTATCAACCGGAAGCGCACTCTATTCAGATGGTGTATATGCTGTAGCTTTAGAACCGACTACTGGTGCAGTGCTGGCCATGTCGGGTTATAAACATGAAAAGGGGACAAGTAGTATTACCGAGGATGCTCTTGGAACTATCACAAGCGTCTTTACTCCAGGTTCTATTGTCAAGGGTGCAACTATTTCATCTGGTTGGGAAAATGGAGTTATCAGTGGCAATCAAGTGCAGTTAGACGAACCAATCTATTTTGCAGGTTCTGCTCCAATAACATCTTGGTATGGTGCTTATGGTAGTAATCTGGATGTTACACAGGCGTTAGAATATTCTTCAAACGCATATATGGTAAAAATTGCGCTTGGTTTACTTGGACAAACCTATTCTCCTAATATGTTTTTGAACGATGGAGATGCATTGACAAATGCGATGACAAAACTTCGTTCTACTTTTGCGGAATATGGATTAGGTGCTCCAACAGGAATTGACTTACCGCTTGAATCAACAGGTTTCTTACCAGAAGAATATTCCACCGCAAACTTTATTACGAATGCATTTGGACAGTTTGATAACTATACACCGATGCAGATGGCTCAATATGTAGCGACAATCGCCAATAATGGAACTAGAGTAGCTCCTCACTTGGTGGAGGGGATTTATGGGAATAGCGCAGAAGGTGGTTTAGGTGAGTTAATTGAGAAGAAGACAAGTACAGAACTCAATAAAGTTGCCATCTCAGAACAGGATTTGGCTATTCTACAACAGGGATTTTATCAGGTAGCAAATGGAAGTGGTAGCTTTAATACCGGGCGTCAAATCAGTAATGGTGCTGCTGTGTCTATCAGTGCCAAAACAGGTACTGCAGAGACATTTACGACGGATAGAAATGGTCAGGTTATAAGTGCTGTAAATACCAATATCGTAGCTTATGCCCCAAGTGCTAATCCTAAAATTGCTGTAGCAGTTGTTCTACCAAATCTGACAGATTTTAATTCCACAGCTAGCATGACTATTGTGACAGAAATTATTAATTTATACAATTCACTTTACCCAATGAATTAAGGAGGCTTATGCTCTACCCAACTCCCATAGCTAAATTGATTGACAGTTATTCGAAACTACCAGGAATCGGTATTAAAACAGCTACACGTCTAGCCTTTTATACCATCGGTATGGAAGATGATGTGGTCAACGAATTTGCTAAAAATCTCCTGGCGGCTAAAAGAGATTTGACCTATTGTTCCATTTGCGGCAATCTGACAGACCAGGACCCTTGCGGTATTTGTCAAGATATCAGCCGTGACCAGTCGACCATTTTAATTGTAGAAGACAGTCGAGATGTGACAGCCTTGGAAAATATCCAAGAATACCACGGTCTTTACCATGTCTTGCATGGCTTGATTTCCCCGATGAATGGCATTGGACCAGACGATATTAACTTAAAGACCTTGCTAACTCGTTTGATGGAAAATGAAGTGACAGAAGTCATTGTAGCGACAAATGCAACAGCTGATGGTGAAGCGACATCCATGTACATCTCACGTGTCCTAAAGCCAGCAGGTATCAAGGTTACTCGCCTGGCAAGAGGATTGGCAGTCGGAAGTGACATTGAATACGCAGATGAAGTCACCCTCCTTCGCGCCATTGAGAATAGGACAGAATTATAGTTTAGGAGACCTTGGTCCGCCCATCAGATAAAAAATATGCTATACTAACTATAGTTGTTTTGAATTAGAAAAGGAAAGTATATGACAAAAGAAACTTTAATTTTACTATATGGTGGTCGTTCAGCAGAACGCGAAGTATCCGTTTTATCAGCTGAGAGCGTCATGCGTGCCATCAATTATGATAAATTCTTTGTAAAAACCTATTTCATCACGCAAGCTGGTGACTTTGTGAAGACCCAAGAATTTTCTCAAACACCAGCTGCTGATGAAAAATTGATGACCAATGACACGATTGTAGCAGAACAAAAAATCCGTCCAAGCGACATTTATGAAGAAAATGCGGTTGTCTTCCCAGTTCTTCACGGCCCTATGGGTGAAGACGGTTCTATTCAAGGATTCCTAGAAGTTCTGAAAATGCCTTATGTGGGGACCAATATCTTGGCGTCAAGCGTTGCCATGGACAAGATTACGACAAAGCGCGTGCTGGAGTCAGCAGGGATTGCCCAGGTAGCCTACACGACCTACTTTGAAGGTGAGGATTTGGAGGAGGCCATCGCTGAAACCCTGACAAAACTGCATTTCCCGGTCTTTATCAAGCCAGCCAACATGGGCTCTTCAGTCGGCATCAGCAAGGCTGAGAACGAGGCTGAACTCCGCTCTGCTATTGCGCTTGCAATCAAATATGACAGCCGTATTCTCATTGAGCAAGGGGTAACTGCTCGTGAGATTGAGGTTGGGCTTTTGGGAAATGCTGACGTGAAAACGACCCTGCCCGGTGAAGTGGTCAAGGACGTTGCTTTTTACGACTACGATGCCAAGTACATTGATAACAAGATTACCATGGAAATCCCAGCTAAGATTGACGAAGCTATCATGGATGTCATGCGTGACAATGCCGCCAAGGCCTTCCGTGCCATCGGTGGTTGCGGACTGTCCCGTTGTGATTTCTTCTTGACAGAAGAAGGCGACATTTTCCTCAATGAGCTCAATACCATGCCAGGATTTACCCAGTGGTCCATGTATCCCCTGCTTTGGGACAATATGGGCTTGGTTTATCCAGACTTGATTGAAGAGCTGGTTAGCCTAGCCAAGGAAATGTTTGACAAACGAGAAAGCCATTTGATTTAAGGCAGTGAGAAAGGTTGGAATGCTCCAATCTTTTTTCTTGCAATGGCTTTCAGAATGGTCTACAATGATATGTATATGTTTGGAGGAAAGTTATGTATCAAACGAAAGTCAAGGGGGATGCTCTTTTTCAAGCGACGTCGGCTGGATACGGAGATCCTATTACAAGCTTTGGGGTGACTGAGAAAGGCGAGACACCTGTCAGTCTGGTCAATATTGCCCTGGCGGCCTGCGTGACCATGTGTGTACAAGGTTATTATGCCAGCCAAGAAAATAATAAAACTATGCCTGTCCAGGTGGAAAGTCAGTTAGAAAATGACCGTTTTGACTTGACTATCGCCATTGCTGAGGCGGTCTCAAGTGAAAAGCAGGCGGCTATCCTAGCCTACGTGGACAAGAAGTGCAATGTCAAGGTTCTTTTGAGAGAGGACTTGACCATCAACACAAGCTTTGTGGTCTTAGAAAGTGTGGAATAAAAGTGTTTTTAGCGATTGAAGAAATGCGGCAAAACAAGCTGCGCTACGGCCTGATTTTAGGACTCTTAATCTTGATTTCTTATCTGGTCTTTTTCCTGACAGGCCTGGCCTATGGTCTCATGCAGGAAAACCGTACTGCGGTGGACAAGTGGCAGGCAGATTCTATCTTGGTATCCTCGGAAGCCAATCGTCTGATAACAGCCTCAAAAATCGATGCTCAGTTGATTGACAAAGTGGAGGCAGACCAGAAGGCTCTCATCCGCCAACAGGCTGGTGTCGCCTATGTTAAGGAAGATGCCAGTTCGGATGACAAGGAAAAAGTCAATATCTTTGCGGTTGAGGCTGATAGTTTCTTAGAGCCCAATATTGTCCAAGGCCGTCTCTATGAAAAAGCTGGAGAGATTGTTGTCGAGCAAAATCTAGCTCAGGTTGAGGGATTTGGTCTAGGAGATGAGATTTATCTATCTGGTACGGATGAAAAAGTGACTATTGTTGGCTATACGGACAAGGCTTACTTCGGTGTAGCTCCGGTGGTCTATATGGACTTGGAAGCCTTTGGTGATCTCATGCAGGGTGACGATCAGCAGGTCTCTAGTAAGCTGGCCAGTGCGATCATTGTTCGAGGTGCAGCAGATAAGTTTCCAGCAGATTTGGAAAATGTTGCCACCGCTGATTTTATTGAGAATTTGCCAGGCTATAAGGCACAAAATATGACCTTCGGCTTTATGATTGGCTTTTTGATTGTGATTTCAGCCATTGTCATTGGTATTTTCATCTTTGTGTTGACAACCCAAAAGTCTCCGATTTTCGGGCTTATGAAAATCCAAGGTCTGTCAAATGCCTATATTTCAAGATCTGTGTTGGCTCAAACCTTCTTGCTGGCAGGTTTTGGGACAGTCATTGGTCTGGCTGGAACCTACTTGTCTTCCTTAGGTTTGCCAAGCGCTGTGCCATTTGAAAACAATTGGACCTTCTATCTGACTATTGGGGCTGCTCTGATTGTCTTTGCTCTACTGGGGGCAAGTTTCTCCATTCGCTCGATCTTCAAGGTCGACCCGTTGAAAAATCTATCCTAGGAGGTTGATATGAAAACATTGATTTTTGAAAATATAAGTAAAACCTTCCAGGACGGAAGTCAGACTATCACCGCCCTCAAGCCGACCAATTTCTCTATTGAAGAGGGGAAATTTGTGGCTATTATCGGGCCGTCTGGTTCGGGAAAATCTACCTTTCTAACCCTGGCAGGTGGTCTGCAAACACCGACAGCTGGCCGTGTTCTCATTAACCAAGAAGATTATTCTGATTTGCCAGAGAAAAAACGGGCCAAGCTCCGCTACCGTGATATCGGTTTTGTCCTCCAGGCCTCCAATCTCATTCCTTTTTTAACCGTTGAGAAGCAGTTGATATTGGTGGACAAGGTCAATAAATCAGCCTATCCAAGCAAGCGCCATGAGCTCTTGGTAGAATTGGGTGTGGACCATTTGAAAAATAAGTTTCCCAAGGATTTGTCTGGCGGTGAGCGTCAGCGGGTTGCCATCGCACGGGCTCTCTACAATGATCCAGCCCTGATTTTGGCAGATGAGCCGACAGCCAGCCTAGATAGTGACCGGGCCTTTGAAGTGGTGAATCTTTTGGCCAAAGAGAGCAAGGAGCGGAAAAAGTCTATCATCATGGTGACCCATGACCAGCGTATGATTGAAAAATGCGATAATGTCTACGAGATGAAGGACGGCGTTCTTACCCAGGTTCGCTAAATAAAGGCAAAAGTGATATAATGGAAAGAGCCCATCGGCTCTTTTTATAGTCTTTTAGTTTGCTTTTAGTACTAGGCAACGAGTCGTAGGCTGTACTAGAGTACGGCAAGATAAGCTTAAACAATGACCTTGTTTGAGGTTGGAAATAAGGAAAAAAAGTTTCCTCATTCGTCGAAGTAATAAAAGATAAACTAAATGACGATACATGGAGAAATCAAATGAAATTAACTTTACACGAAGTCGCTCAAGTTGTGGGCGCAAAAAATGATGTAACGAACTACCCCGACACACCGCTCCGTCAAGTCGAATTTGACAGCCGCAAGATTGAAGCGGGCGACCTCTTTGTTCCGCTCAAGGGTGCGCGTGACGGTCACGACTTTATTCCGGTGGCTTTTGAAAATGGCTGCGCGGCTACCCTGTCTGAGGTCATTCTTAATGTCCCCCATATCCTAGTGGACGACTGTCTGGCTGCGCTACAAAAATTAGCTGCCTACTATTTAGAAAAAACAGGTGTTGACGTCATTGCGGTCACTGGTTCAAACGGAAAAACCACGACCAAAGACATGATCCACGACATCCTTGCCACCACCTATAAAACCTATAAGACCCAAGGCAACTACAACAACGAAATTGGTCTGCCTTACACAGTTCTTCACATGCCCGATGATACGGAAAAATTGGTCTTGGAAATGGGTCAAGACCACTTGGGTGACATTCATCTCCTATCTGAAATTGCCAAGCCAAGCCTGTCTGTCATTACCCTTTTTGGTGAAGCCCATTTGGAATTTTTCGGCTCACGAGAAGAGATTGCTAAAGGAAAATTGCAGATTGCAGATGGAATGGAGCCAGGAAGTAAACTCTTGATCCCTGCAGATCCGATTGCGGATAAGCTCTTGCCGAGCCATGTAGACCTCATTTGCTTCGGCGAGCAGGCTGATTTGCAGGTGACCAGTCTAGTCGAGTCAAAGGATAGCCTGACCTTCACCGTCAATTTTATGGACGGCGACATTTTCCTCCCTGTAACAGGCAAGTACAATGCCACCAACGCTATGGTAGCAAGTTATGTGGGCAAGACCTTGGGTGTGCCTGATGAGGCAATCAAGTCAGCCCTAGCTGGTCTAAACTTGACCCGCAACCGCACCGAGTGGAAGAAGGCGGCAAACGGAGCAGACATTCTCAGCGATGTTTACAATGCCAATCCAACGGCCATGCGCTTGATTTTAGAGACGTTTTCAAGTATTCCAGCCAACCAAGGTGGTAAGAAAATTGCGGTTCTGGCGGAGATGAAGGAGTTGGGTGCTCAATCGGTCGACCTCCACAATCAAATGATTATGAGTCTATCACCGGATGTCCTAGATACAGTGATTTTCTATGGTCAGGATATTGAGGAGCTATCTCAGCTGGCTAGTCAGATGTTCCCGCTTGGTAAGATCTATTTCTTCAAGAAAACTGCGGAAGAGAATCAGTTTGATGACTTAGTTGCTCAGGTCAAAGCAGTTTTAGGTCCAAACGACCAAATCCTTCTCAAGGGCTCTAATTCTATGAATTTGGCCAAGCTGGTTGAGGAATTAGAAAAGTAAAGAAAGACTTATTTATTCAATTAGCTCTTGTTACTTCTGTCGATATTTGATATACTAATTAAAATACTTGTCAAGGAGGCTCCAGTGTTTGAAGTGTTTTTTACCAGTCATCGCAGTCAAGCTCCCCAGCTGGATATTTTAACCTATCTGTCGCTCTTGCTCATCTATGTTGGCCTGCTTTACTTAGCAGTTGTTTATCATCGTTCGCCTAAGATCAGACGATTCTTTTGGGGCTTGCAATGCCTTCAGGTCATTGCCCTTTATTCCTGGTACATGGCCGTAGACTGGACCTTGTCCGAGAGTCTCCCCCTCTATCATTGTCGATTGTCTATGCTCTTTATGCTTTTTGCCAAGCCTGGTCCGCTCAAGCGGTATTTTGCCTGCCTGGGACTCTTTGGCTCTCTTGTGGCCTTTGTCTATCCAGTTTTTGACCCCTTTGCTTTCCCTCACGTCACCATTTTGAGCTTTATTATCGGCCATTACGCTTTGGCGGTTAACAGCCTTATCTATCTGCTGTCTGAGCAGAAGGAGGATGATTTGGACAGGACCTTTGTGATTCGGGTGACACTGTTGACCCATAGTTTGATGTTGCTAGCCAATCTCTTTTTGAAGGGCAATTATGGATTTTTATCAAAAACGCCCTTGATTAACAGTGAAAATGTTGCCTTCAACTTCTTATTGGAGACCGGGCTCTTTGTATTTGCTGTTCTGCTAGTTAATAGTTTGGTTCAGAATCTTCTAAAAAAAACGGATTGGAACTGGGTTAGACATTGATTTTCAGATAGTTTGAAAATTCCCTTGAATTTCGGTATAATGAGAGAGTTGCAGTAGTGGCTCTCTTTTTTTGTACTCTTTTGATTTGGTGGGCAAAAGAAGAAGTCAGCTCTGCTATGGACCAAAGAAAAAAGGAATAACAATCATGTCACTACAAGAAGAAATCAAGAAACGCCGCACCTTTGCGATTATCTCTCACCCGGACGCGGGTAAGACCACCATTACCGAGCAGTTGCTCTACTTTGGTGGTGAAATTCGTGAGGCAGGGACGGTCAAGGGGAAAAAGACTGGTAACTTTGCCAAGTCTGACTGGATGGATATCGAGAAACAGCGTGGTATCTCTGTTACATCGTCTGTTATGCAGTTTGACTATGCGGGCAAGCGTGTCAATATCCTGGATACACCAGGGCACGAGGATTTCTCAGAAGATACTTATCGTACCTTGATGGCGGTGGATGCAGCTGTCATGGTGGTGGACTCTGCCAAAGGTATCGAGGCCCAGACCAAAAAACTCTTTGAGGTTGTTAAGCACCGCAACATTCCTGTTTTTACTTTTATCAACAAGTTGGACCGTGATGGTCGTGAGCCGCTTGATTTGTTGCAGGAGTTGGAAGAAGTCTTGGGTATTGCCAGCTACCCCATGAACTGGCCAATCGGTATGGGGAAATCTTTCGAGGGACTTTATGACCTCCATAACAAATGCTTGGAACTCTATCGTAGAGAAGAGCGTTTTGCAAGCTTGGATGAGGGGGATAAGTTATTTGGCTCTAACCCATTTTATGCACAAGTTCTGGATGATATTGAACTTCTGGCGGAAGCTGGGAATGAATTTTCAGAGCAGGCGATTTTGGACGGCGATTTGACCCCTGTTTTCTTCGGCTCAGCCCTGACAAACTTTGGTGTGCAGACCTTCCTTGACACCTTCTTGGAATTTGCTCCAGAGCCACATGGTCACAAGACGACAACTGGGGATGTCATTGATCCGCTCAACAAAGACTTTTCAGGCTTTGTCTTCAAAATTCAAGCCAACATGGACCCTCGTCACCGCGACCGTATCGCCTTTGTCCGTGTGGTTTCAGGCGAATTTGAACGCGGTATGGCGGTCAACCTGCCTCGTACAGGTAAGGGAGCCAAGTTGTCAAATGTGACCCAGTTCATGGCCGAGTCACGTGAGAATGTGGAAAATGCAGTAGCGGGGGACATTATCGGGGTTTACGATACGGGAACCTACCAGGTAGGAGATACCTTGACCGTAGGCAAGAACAAGTTTGAATTCGAACCGCTACCAACCTTTACCCCAGAAATTTTCATGAAAGTTTCTGCTAAAAACGTCATGAAACAAAAATCCTTCCACAAGGGAATTGAGCAACTGGTGCAAGAAGGAGCTATCCAGCTCTACAAGAACTACCAGACTGGCGAGTATATGCTGGGTGCCGTTGGTCAGCTTCAGTTTGAAGTCTTCAAACACCGCATGGAAGGCGAGTACAATGCTGAGGTAGTTATGACCCCAATGGGTAAAAAGACAGTCCGCTGGATCAAGCCAGAAGACCTAGATGAACGCATGTCTTCTAGTCGAAATATCCTAGCCAAAGACCGCTTTGACCAACCAGTTTTCCTCTTTGAAAACGACTTCGCCCTCCGCTGGTTTGCGGACAAATACCCAGATGTGGAGTTGGAAGAGAAGATGTGAGAGTAGTGCAGAAATCGGTAGTTTGCCTTGCAAACTCGATTTCGTCGTCTTTCCCTCGCAAGGGTGTCCAGTAATGTGTTGATGCCTACTGCATCGAGGTTCAGTGAACCTTTTCTAGTGAGAGATGAGAGCTGATGTTAAGCAGCTTACCTTCTTCAGCCAATCCAATCAATCCTATAATAAGTCAGGCAATTCCTGGCTTTTTTTCATTTTGTTATCATTGCAAAAAAAGCATTATTATAATATACTATAATTATATAAATGGAAATGGATTGGAGGTCTGAACTTTGTTTTACTACCTTAGAAAATGCAAGTTGGCAATAGTTACTTATATTGCTGTGTCGGTGGTCTATGCTCTGATTTTAGCGGCAACAGGTTTTATTTATGCGCGTGTTTCGGAAGCGGCCTTATCTGGTGACCAAAAGGCATTTATGACTAGTTCGGTGATTGCAGTGGTATTCTTTTTATGTGACGGCTATTTTGACTATCTGCCGCGCTATCTCAAGTTTAAGGTAATCAATCAGATTATGGAAGAAACGCGCAATCAATTAGTGACTGTCTATGCGCGTGAGAACTTAGGAGAGGCAACAAAAGACAGTCAGGCAGATAAGGTCCATGCCTTGGTTCATCATCTGAACATCTTAGAAACTACCTATCTAACACCGCTTCTATCCATGGTGACAAGCATATTAGTCTTTAGTTTTTCCTTGATTGGAGCTCTCTACCTTCAAGGAACCATGGCTATGATCATGTTGGCGCTCTGCTTTATTCCATTTTTGGCTCCGGTGATTAATAAGGGGATTTTAGCTCGTGCGACAAAGGACAGTCAGGAGGAGAAGAATGCCTATCTCACCTTGTTTAGTGAGTTTGTAGAGGCCCTCTCCTTTATCCGCATCAGCACCATCACGCCAGTTTTTCAAGAAAAGCTGGCGGTATCCAGTCAGGAATACACTAGGCGTGCTAACCGTTTTGCCCAAAAACAATCCCAGACTTATGCGGTTTCCTACAGTTTGAGCAGCGTAGTCTATTCAGGTTCCTGGATTATTGGAGGGATCTTTGTCTTCCAAGGTCTGCTGAACATTTCGGATTTGATTGCTATGACAACCCTGATGGGGACGGTGGCTGGGCCTATCCAAACCATGTCAGGCTTGCTGACGGATTATCTGTCTAGTCGGACGGTTGTGGAGGAGTTGACAGGTCTCTTGAATAGGAAGGAAGAAGGTCACGCTGCCAAGCCAGTTTTGAAGGAATCCATTACTAGCCTTGGTCTGGAAGGGATTGACTGTCGCTATCAGGACCATCTGATTGTGGAGAATTTTTCTTATCTTTTTCAAGCCAATAAAAAATATGCTATCTTGGGCAAGAGTGGGAGTGGGAAGACGACCTTGCTCCGCCTCTTGCTGGGGATTCAGAAACCAGAGGCTGGAAGAGTCCTGGTCAACCAGAGGAATCTGGCAGAACTGGACCAGCTTGCCCTCTTTCGGAAAGTCTATTACCTACCGCAGAAAACCAATCTATTTACAGCTAGTATCGGGGATAATTTGACCTTGTTTGCGCCTTTAGATGAGTCTAAAGCGATGGTTTGCTTGCGGCAAGTTGGTTTAGAGGACTGGTTCTATCGGCAGGGAGATGGATTTGCTACTCTCTTGACCTCTTCTCAGCAATTATCAGGTGGGGAAGAGAGACGGTTTGATTTGGCGCGTGCCCTTTACCGTGATGCAGAGGTCTTTTTATTTGATGAACCTACAACAGGTTTAGATTCTCAAAGCGAACAATTGATTGCGGATAGTCTCGAGAAAATAAGGGACAAACTGGTGATTGTTGTGACACACTCTCAGGAGGAAAGTTTTTTAGCCCTCTTTGATGAGCAGGTCCATCTATCAGTTTGACAGCAGCAAAAACTCTTCTGGGGTTTTTGCTTTTTTTAGGCTCTTTGTCAACTGTAGTGGGTAGGTGAAAAGCTAACACCTAGAGAGGACGAAATTCGTTCTCTCTTTTTGTA
>NZ_JBIMJM010000048.1:0-11929 GCF_043674115.1 Streptococcus sp. A34
GAACAGACAGCTGAACCAGTTGAAACAGCTGTTTTTTGGCTAGGTTGGGGTGGCTAACTTCATTATAGAACTTTCGATTATTCTGTTCACTCAATTTTAATAAAATATACCGGCCTATTTCTCTGCAAAATCAGGAATGTCAATTGACCATTTTCACAACTATAATTTATTCTTCAAAGCATATAAAAAGCCAGAGGCAATCCTCTGACCTAGTTTGTTTAAGTGCTCTAGCTATTTGAGTTTATTGAAAGCTTTCAAGGTAGAATTCAACATCGTCTCCTTCTTGTAGAATTTGTTCTGCAGCACCTTTTTCTGCCAAGCTACCATTGACCTTATACATCCAGTAGGTATTACTGGCTGGATCCTGACTTTTTCCGTCGATGACCGTAACCATGCCGTTTTCTTCCTCGATATCGTGGTACTCTTCCAGGACATCCATGACAGAATCACTAGCTTCAAATCGGACATTTTTGGTAGAATTCTGACCATCACTCGTAATCCTCAAAGTGGCCTCAAGTAGCTGACTGGTTTCCTCTACCTGACTGCTAGCTGTAGGCTGGTTGCTCGTTGTCGAACACCCTAGCAAAACCAAGGCGGTTAGGACACTAACACAAATTCTTAGTAACCGTTTCATTTTATAAACCTCCGAAAAATCCCGTCAATAATTGGGTAAAATAAGGCAGTTGATACTGCATGGGCCACATCAAAACTCAAGCCATTTAGCCAATAGACCCATGGATTGACCCCAAATTGTAGGGCTGACAGAAGACTAATGACCAATCCATATAGAAAAGTGACTACAGCAGCTAACAACATAGGTATGAGGACTGAATTCCAATAGCTCAACCGCAGGCCGGACCATACCCATTTCCACACTAGCATGATAGCTGCAAAACTGAGAATCTGCCACAAAACAACTATCCCAAACCCCATATAAATAGCCGTCCCAAACATGGTCAAAGCCATGATGAGGAAAGCATCTGCCATGGGCAAAAAAAGGCTGGAGACTAAAAATATAGCTGTAATGGGCTTGATATTAGCAAAAGGAAAAAAGGCAAATCGAAGTGCTATGCAAACGCTGGCTAAGATAGCAATTCTACTAATTTTCTGGGTAGTCATGCAACTCCTACTTCATTTTTAGGACCTGTATTCTCATGCAAGAAACTTGTTGGACAAATTCGCAACGGAGAAAGGTTCCGCCCTTTAATGACAGGTTCTTATATCCATTAGTAGCATACCCCAATAGCCAGGATATGTCAAGCGGATGAAAGTTAGCTATTTCCTGCATAAATGAGACTATTTTTTTTGATTTTTCCAGATCTTTGAGTTAAAATAAAAAAGATGAGAAAGAGAATTAAACCTATCATTGTGATTGTTTTCTTTGCTCTATTCACTTCCTTGATTCTCTTGACTCGGACCATGGCTATCCAAGCTGAAAAACGGGCGGCAGCAATTCAAGAAGCTCAAATAGAAAAGGAAGCAAAGAAGATCACAAGCGCAAGCTCTACCTATGTCATAGAGAATGCTTTAGAAATGAAGCCAATCATTGACGTTTCCGCATGGCAACGACCTGAGGATATCGACTACGATACGCTCAGCGAACAGATTTCTGGAGCTATTATCCGGATTCAGAGTGGTTCCCATACAAAGAAAGAAAACTCTGCCACCGATAAAAATGGAATTGACAAGTCCTATAAGCAACATATTGAAGAATTTCAAAAGCGGGGAGTTCCCATCGCTGTCTATGCTTATGTGACAGGAAATTCTATAGAAGCCATGAAAAAAGAAGCCCAATCCTTCTACAAGCTGTCCTCGCCTTACAAGCCAACCTTCTATTGGATGGACGTTGAGGAAAAGACCATGGGTGATATGAATGCCGGCGTCGAGGCTTTCAGACAGGAGTTGGTAGACCTTGGTGCTAGAAATATTGGACTCTATATTGGCACCTATTTTATGGATGAACATAGCATCACAGTAGATAAGTTTGATGCCCTGTGGATTCCAACCTATGGGATGGACTCGGGTTACTACAATGCCGCTCCCAACACTGATTTGGCCTACGACCTTCACCAATATACTTCACGAGGTTACTTGAATGGCTTTAAATACCATCTGGACCTCAACCTCATCACTAGCTTAAAAGACCCTAACGAGGTCTATCAAAAGCTCTTTACCGTTCCTGAGTAACAACTAAATAATTTCACAAAGGAGTGCTTCGGCTGAGATCGCATCTGCGAAATCCTCGAACCTGATCTAGGTAAGACTAGCGTAGGGATTGTGTTTTATGGATATCATAAAAAGCCAACCCTCCTTTCATTGCAACCATAAAGGAGGTTTTTATGTCCCATACTAAATTACGTACCCTGGCTGAAGTAGCCATCTTCTCTGCCATTGCCCTGGTCTTTGACAAACTGCCGCTCTTCACTATGCCCCAAGGTGGATCGGTTTCCTTGGTCATGCTGCCCATTCTCTTTCTGGCACTCAGACATGGCCTGGCTATCGGTGTGCTAGCAGGTGGAATTGTCGGTACCATCCAACTCTTCTACGGCGGCTACTTCCTCAATCCCTTCCAGGTCTTTCTGGATTACGCCTTATCCTATGCTGGAATTGGGTTGGCAGGGCTATTTACAAGACCTTTTAAAGCCAGTAAGACCAGCACAAGTGCAATCAGCTGGATTGGACTAGCCAGTCTACTTGGAGGCAATATTCGTTTCCTGGCCAACTTCCTGGCCGGAATCATCTTCTATGCTGACTACGCTACACCTGGTATGCCTGTCTGGCTCTACTCTCTTCAATACAATATCAGCTATATTCTGCCATCGACCCTGATTGCAGCAGGTCTGTTGATTGTTCTCTACAAATCAAGACCTGCCTTCTTTAAGGTAAAATCATCCTAAGTCTGTCCGTTTTGGCAGGCTTTTTTCGACGAAATTCGGTCTATGTGCTATAATGGGTCCATTACATAATTTTGGAGGAATTTATGTCATCTTGGATTTCAAGAATTATCAAGGGAATGATTATCGCCCTTGGATTTATTTTGCCCGGTGTTTCTGGTGGTGTATTGGCTGCGATTTTGGGCATCTATGAGCGGCTCATCGGCTTTTTAGCCAATATTCGCAAGGATTTCAAGGAAAATTTGCTCTATTTTATCCCTGTTGGAATCGGGGGAATTTTGGGTATTGCCCTCTTCTCCTTCCCGGTTGAATTCCTGCTCAAGCACTTCCAGGTACCCGTTCTCTGGGCCTTTGCCGGTGCCATTGTAGGAACCATTCCTAGCCTGCTCAAGGAATCTACTCAAAAGAGCCAGCGTGACAGTATTGACTGGATTTGGCTGGTTGCAACCTTTATCGTCTCTGGTCTTTTACTCTACAATTTGAACAGTTTGGTCGGAACCCTGCCAGCTAGCTTTGCTAGTTTTGTCTTGGCTGGTGCTCTGATTGCTCTGGGGATTTTGGTACCTGGGCTCAGCCCGTCTAACTTGCTTTTGATTTTAGGGATTTACACGCCTATGCTCAATGGATTCAAGTCCCTGGACCTGCTTGGCACTTTTCTGCCTATTGCTATCGGTGGGGCCCTAGCTATGGTGGCATTTTCTAAGTCCATGGACCATGCTCTCAAGGTCTACCACTCCCGCGTTTACCACTTTATCATCGGTATCGTCGCTTCATCCACCATTCTCATCCTTATCCCACAAGCAGGTAATGAGGAAGCCATTTCCTATGCTGGAGCTGGCATCGGAACCTGGCTTGCTGCCCTTGTCCTCTTTGTTCTTGGTGCCTGGCTTGGCCTTTGGATGAGCAAACTCGAGGAAAAATACAAGTAGGAGGTTATCCTATGGCAAAGAAAGAAAAAATCAAGAAAACCTTGGTCGACCAGATTCTGGACAAGGCCAAAATTGCCCACGACAGTCTGATCATCAATGCCCTTGAAGGCAAGGTACCTGAAGGTATCCAAATGGAACAAATCTACAAAACCCTGGCCCTAAAAGGTGATAAGACAGGGCCCATTATCGGAATTGTTCCCATTACCGAGCACCTGTCCGAAAAGAAATTGGCCAAGGTCTCTGGCAACAAGAAGGTCACCATGATTCCACAAAAGGATCTGGAAAAGACAACCGGCTATGTCCACGGTGCCAACAACCCTGTCGGTATCCGGCAAAAGCACAATTTTCCTATCTACATAGACCAGTCAGCACTGGAAACGGGCTACATGATTGTCTCTGCTGGTGAAGTGGGCCGTTCCATCGGCATTGATAGTCAGGTCCTGGCTGATTTTGTCAAGGCTAGTTTTTCCGATTTGACCGAGGGAGACTAGCATGAGGATTTACTTTATCCGCCACGGCAAGACCGAGTGGAATCTGGAAGGTCGATTTCAGGGTTATTCTGGAGATTCGGCTCTCTTGCCTGAATCTTATCAGGATTTAGAAAAACTAGGCAAATACCTTGCTGAAATCCCCTTTGATGCTATTTATTCTAGTGATTTGCAGCGCGCACATAGCACTGCCGTAGAAATTGCCAAAGCCAATCACCATTGCCAAACCGTTCTAATCACGCAACAATTACGTGAATGGAATTTTGGAACGTTAGAAGGAAGCAAGATGGCAATTTTTCGTGCCATCTACCCCAAACAAGCCTGGGCACTCAAACATAATCTAGCCCTTTTTGACAATGACCTATTTGAAGCAGAAAGTGTCCATCAAGTTACTCAACGGATGGTGGATTTTATCCAATCATTAAAAAGACAGGACATGGATAGGGTCTTAATTGTCAGCCACGGAGCTATCCTAACCGCTTCCATCCACCGGCTGCTCGGATTTACACCCGCCCAGCTCCGTCACCGCGGTGGTTTGGATAATGCTTCCATTTCCATTTTGGAAACGACAGACTTTGAACACTTTACCGAGCTGGTTTGGAATGATACTCGCTATAAATCTCACTAAGAAAGCAGTTTCCTGCTTTCTTTTTTGCTGATTTTTTACCTCTTCTATGATAGAATAGAAGGAACAGACTTTGGAGGAATGAAAATTTTATGTCTACTGAACATTTTGAAGAATTGAATGACCAACAACTTGTCCGTCGTGAGAAAATGACAGCTCTTGCAGAACAGGGCATTGACCCCTTCGGTAAGCGATTTGAACGCTCTGCTGATTCTGCTCAGTTGAAGGAACAATACGAAGACAAATCAAAAGAAGAATTGGAAGAGCTGGGTCAAACGGCTATTATCGCTGGTCGTATCATGACCAAACGCGGTAAGGGTAAGGCTGGCTTTGCCCATATCCAAGACCGTGAAGGGCAAATTCAAATTTATGTCCGTAAGGATGATGTTGGCGAAGAAAATTACGAAATCTTCAAAAAAGCTGACTTGGGTGACTTTGTCGGTGTTGAGGGCGACGTCTTCAAAACAAACGTGGGCGAATTGTCTATCCACGCTCGCAAGCTGACCCATCTGTCTAAGGCGCTCCGCCCATTGCCAGAAAAATTCCACGGTTTGACAGACATCGAAACCCGCTACCGCAAGCGTTATTTGGATTTGATTACCAACCGTGAGAGCTTTGACCGCTTTATCACGCGCTCAAAAATCATTTCTGAAATCCGTCGTTACCTGGACGGACTTGGTTTTTTGGAAGTGGAAACGCCCGTTCTCCACAATGAGGCTGGTGGTGCTGCTGCCCGTCCATTTATTACCCACCACAATGCACAAAACATTGATATGGTCTTGCGTATCGCGACTGAATTGCACCTCAAACGCCTGATTGTCGGTGGTATGGAGCGTGTCTATGAAATCGGCCGTATCTTCCGTAACGAGGGTATGGACGCCACTCACAACCCTGAGTTTACTTCAATTGAGGTCTACCAGGCCTATGCTGACTACCAAGACATCATGGACTTGACCGAGGGCATTATCCAACATACTGCTAAGGCAGTTGTCGGCGACGGTCCTGTTACTTATCAAGGAACTGAAATTGCTATCCACGAGCCATTCAAGCGTATCCACATGGTCGATGCTATTAAGGAACAAACTGGTGTGGACTTCTGGCAGGAGATGAGCTTAGAAGAAGCTATCGCCCTGGCAAACGAACACAAGGTTCCTGTAGAAAAACACCATACAGAAGTTGGCCAAATCATCAACAGCTTCTTTGAAGAGTACGTTGAAGCAACTCTTATCCAACCAACATTTGTCTATGGTCACCCAGTAGCCGTGTCACCACTAGCTAAGAAAAACGATGAAGACCCACGCTTCACAGACCGCTTTGAGCTCTTCATCATGACAAAGGAATACGGAAATGCCTTTACAGAATTGAACGACCCAATCGATCAATTGGAACGCTTCGAAGCCCAAGCTAAAGCCAAAGAATTGGGTGATGACGAAGCAACAGGCGTGGACTACGACTATATCGAAGCCCTCGAATACGGTATGCCACCAACAGGTGGACTTGGAATCGGAATCGACCGCCTCTGCATGCTCTTGACAGATACTACTACTATTCGAGATGTGCTCCTATTCCCTACTATGAAGTAAGTTTGAGATGAATGCAGTTTTAGGGACTCATATCAATTCCAATAGTCCACTGGACTATTGGACTCCCTAATATGAAATATGCTCTAGCTGAACGCAAATTTATAGCTTCACACCAATTCCAACTAGAAAATCAAAAAAATGAGTTACAGTTTCATTGCTGTAGCTCATTTTCTCTTCTAATCAAACAGATTTCCTAGTCCGGCAAAGGGATTGTTGGTCACGACTTCCTGCTGACCTAGCATCTGTTGGTTTTCATCAAACTCTAAAAATTTCTCATATACCTGGGCGGTCATACGAGCATCTTCTAGGCTATTGTGCCCTCGTCCCTTGACACCTAGATAGTCCGCCACTGAGGTCAGCTTGAGATTGACGATACTGTTTAAGTCTGTTGACCGACGCTCCAAGGCCTCTTCATAGAGGTCAACTTGGTACTGGTCCTTCAAATCCAGACCATTTTCTGCCAAAATAGGTAGATCAGACTTCATAGCATTATAACCGATGAGGGCTGCTTGTCCCACAAAGGCCTGAAAATCTGCTAAAACTGTCTCTATTTTAGGGGCAGTTTTAATCTTCTCTGCGGTGATACCTGTCAAACCGTTGATAAAGGACTGGAGGGGAACATCTGTGTAAACATAGCTGTCGAACTGGTCCACTTCCTCATGGTTGACAAACTTAACTGCCGATAGCTGAATCAGCTGATAGGCACCGTTGCCCGCATTAAATTCCAAATCAAACGCTACATATTCCTGTAAATTTTCCATTTTGCACCCTCAAACATCTATTTCTGCATCTATTATACACCATTTTTTCCTAAAATGGACAGATAAAAAGGCTGGCAAATACCAGCCTTTCAGTGAGGGCAAATTTACTTTCCAGCCTCTTCTTTTTTAGCAAAATATTCTCGCACAATCGGTGCGACTTCTTTACCATAAAGCTCGATAGCACGGAGGACATCCTCATGTGGCATTGAGCCGATTGGTAAGTGGAGGAAGAAACGCTCCAAATCCAAGATTTCGATAGTTTGGATAATTTTTGCAGCGACGTGCTGTGGATCGCCAACAATGCTTGCTCCTTCATCTGTCAAAGAATAGAGGTATTGGGCCTTGGTCATTTCAGACCAGTGTGGCCGGTCCTTGGCGATATTGTTAGTGACCACTTTAGTTGGGTGGAAATATTCCTCAACAGCCTTGTCATGGTCATCAGCAATCCAGCCCCAAGAATGAGCAGCAACCTTAGTTTTCTCAGGTAAGTGACCGGAATTGCGAGCCACCTTGCGGTAGGCATCTACCAGCGGTTTGAAACGATGAGCCCCTGCTCCAATGACTGCATAAACGATTGGCAGGCCTTTTTGGGCAATCTTGATGGTTGACTCGACATTGCCACCAGTCGCTACCCAGATAGGAAAATCTTCCTGAACAGGTCGCGGATAAACAGGCTTATTGTCCACCGACTGGGTGAATTTACCACCCCAAGTCAAGTTGGTAGCTTTGTCAATCTCTAAAAGCATATCCAATTTTTCATCGAACAGTTCTTCATAGTCATGCAAATCATAACCAAACAAGAGGAAGGACTCCGTAAAGGAACCACGGCCAGCCATGATTTCCGCTCTGCCGTTTGACAAAGCATCAATGGTGGTGTACTGCTGATAGAGGCGGACTGGATCCATAGAGGAAAGAATCGAAACTGCTGATGTCAGTTTGATATGCTTGGTATTGACAGCACCTGCTGCCAGGACAATTTCAGGTGCAGAGACCGCAAAATCTTCGCGGTGATGCTCCCCAATCCCATAGACATCCAGGCCAACCTGGTCTGCCAGTTCAATCTCTTTGACCAGCTGACGAATGCGCTCGTCGTGGCTGTACGTTTCTCCTGTCTTTTCAAGAGGGGTTGTTTCTCCAAATGTTGAAATACCTAATTCTACCATGATGTTACTCCTTTAATCTGAATGATGTCCTTATTTTATCTTTAACTAGTGACAATGTCAAGCCGTTTGCTCACAGAAAAACGACTAGGAAAAACCTAATCGTTTTGAATGTTATTCATATCGCAGTGCTTCAATTGGATCCAATTTAGAAGCCTTATTTGCTGGGAGGACACCGAAGATGATACCAACCAGGGCTGAGAAGGCGAGACTCCCCAGAACCACTGGGATAGAGATGACGGCGGACATACCCTGACCCATGACCTTGCTGATATTGAGCAAAACGACAGTCGTTTGGGCGATTAAGAGACCAATGGCACCGCCCAGAGTGGTCAAGACCATAGCCTCAATCAAGAACTGACTCAAGATATTGGCACGAGTCGCTCCCAGTGCCTTCCGCAGACCGATTTCCCTTGTCCGCTCGGTCACGGATACCAGCATAATGTTCATCACGCCGATACCGCCGACCAAGAGGGAGATACCTGCAACCGCACCTATAAAGGTGGTCACAATACCTAGCTCACTCTTGAAACTTTCAATCATGGCAGACATGTCAAAAATATCATAGCGAGCCTCTTTTAGACCAGAAACCCTAGTCAGATAGTCCGCAGCAGCCTGACCAACCTCTGTGACCCTGGTCACGTCTTCGACATAGACATAGAGTCCAGAATTTTCTTTCATGCCCATCTCTGCAGCAACCTGGGTATTGGCCATAATGGCATTACCGCCTGAGTTCATCCCAAACATGGCCGTGCCAGCATTGGGCTCCTTGTAAACACCGATAACTAGATAGGCATTGCCATTGAGAGAAACCGTCTGGTTGAGGGAGGCTTCCATGGAGCCAAACAGTTTTTCAGCCAGATTGACATCCAGCATGATAATGCGAGCAAAGCGACTATAGTCATTAGGAGTGAACTTGCGTCCTGCCAAAATTTCTAGATTTTTGACATCAAAATAGGAATGGCTGACCCCATTGATGGTCACATTATCAGATGATTTGTTACCGGCTTCTATTGTTCCCATATTACTCAAATTGATATAGTAGTTGCTTAAACCGTCAATTTCCAGAAGTCCTTGCAACATGCTATGGGTCAAGTCAGGCTCTTCTTCCATAGACATTTCCCCAGTGAAGCCAGCATTAAATAAACCCGACGAAACCTCTTCTAAATTTACATAAGGAGAAAAATGGACAGAGACATTATTTTGCTCCCCAGCCAGGGCCTTCTCCATGGATTTCTGTAGACCTTCACCTAGAGCCATGATGATAACAACAGCAGCCACACCGATAATGATTCCCAGCATGGTGAGGAGGGAGCGCATCTTGTGGGCTAGGATTGATTTTAAGGCAAATTTCCAATTTTCCATTAAGCCTCCTCCCTTCTTCTATCCTCAGTGATAATCCCGTCCCGAAGAACTATTTTCCGCTTGGCATAGGCGGCAATCTCTGGCTCGTGGGTGACCATGATAATGGTCTTACCTTCATTATTGAGCTCAGTCAAAAGCTCCATAATCTGCTGGCCAGTCTTGGTATCCAGGGCCCCCGTCGGCTCATCCGCCAAGATAATGGCTGGGCTATTGACCAAGGCACGCGCAATAGCCACCCGTTGCTTTTGACCTCCAGACAATTCCGACGGCAGGTGGTCCATACGTTCTGCCAATTCAACTTTTTCTAGGTAACGTTTGGCCTTTTTCTTACGTTGGTTGGACGGTACTCCTGCATAAATTAGGGGTAACTCCACATTCTGCAAGGCGTTGAGCTTGGCAAGGAGGAAGAATTGTTGGAAGACAAAACCGATTTGGTCATTGCGGACCTGGGCCAACTTTTTCTCCGATAACTGGCTGACTTCCTCGCCTTCTAGCCAATAGTTGCCAGAACTAGACCTGTCCAGCAAACCAATAATGTTCATGAGAGTGGATTTACCAGACCCGGACGGTCCCATAATGGCTAGAAATTCTCCCTCTTCGACTTCCAAATCAATATCCTTGAGAACTCGCAACTCCTGGTCACCGTTTTTATAGGATTTGTTGATTTGTGTGAGTTTAATTAGCTGGTTCTTCATCGGCTTCTACCTCTTGACCCTCTTGTAAGTCAAAATCTGGGAGGACAATGACATGGTCACCAACAGACAAGCCCTTGATCACTTCCTGGTTAAGAGCATCTGCATTACCCAGAGTCACCTCTACTTTTTTAGCCTTACCATCTACCAATGTCCAAACAAAGGTCTTATCATCCTCATAGACAACAGCTGTCACAGGGACCAAGATATTTTTGCTGGTGTTGACCACTTCCATATTGACAGTGAAACCTTGCTTGAGGTCGCCGATATCGCTAGTCAAAGTCACCTTGAAAGGATACTTGGCACCACCACCAGATCCGCCGCCACCCGGTACTGCTACCGCAGTTTGATCATTGGCTGGATAGTTTGAAATATAGGAAATTTTACCAGTCCAGGTCTGTTCTGGATAGACTTTAGTGCTTAATTTCACTTCTTGGTCAACCTTGATATTGGCCAAATCATATTCTGTAAGCTGACCTGTCACCTGCAGGCTATTTTGGTTGACGATGTGAATGACTGTCTGGCTATTGGTCGAGCTCTTAGAAACAGACTTATTGACCTCAACAACTGTACCTGATACGGTGCTGGCAACGGTCGCTTCATTGACGGCCGTCCATGCCTTGTCTACCGCCGCTTGGGCATCCGCATAGGCATCATTCAAATCCGCCAATTGCAAATCAATGGAACGTTGGGCAGAGGCCGCTGCTTCTCCATCCAAGGCTGGGTCACCTGTTGTTGGCAAGGTCTGACCACCATTTTGTACCTCATATATTTGACGTCCAATCTTATCCCGTCCACGCACAGCCGAATCAAGAGCCGTCTGCAATTCATAAGCATCATAGCGAAGCAGGGCCGTTCCAGCCTCTACCTGGCTCCCCTGTTCAACGTAAAATTCACTGATATCGCCTTTAGAGGGGTCATAATAGACAAACTGCTCTTCACCCGCAGCCACTGTCCCCGTCAACAAGGTCGACGAAGCAATCGAACCTTCCTGAACCACCCTGTAGGTCATGGGTAATGTAAAGTCTTCACCTGCGCTACCTGAACCACCTAAGGCATTAGAGAAGAGCAAGGCCCCACCGACCAGGGCTACCGATGCAACCCCAAGACCAGAAAAAAGGGCAATTTTTGCTTTTTTGGACTTAAACATATCTGTCTCCTTTACATGTTACAAAAATAATTGTCTTATAAAGATAATACACCTATACATCGTTTTTTGCAAGTGTTTTCCATACTAATTTTATAACATTTTTGTCAATTATCCCACTTACATTTTTGTAAGAAATAGCTTCTATCAATCATGCAGGTATGGCCAGTATTTTTACAAAACAATAGTAAGAAAAACCTAAATAAGGTTTCAGACTGAAGACAAAGTCGTTAGAATTGTATTTCTAACGGCTTTTTCATATGTAAAGTAGTATAATAGAGTTAG
>NZ_JBIMJM010000049.1:0-11861 GCF_043674115.1 Streptococcus sp. A34
TTCTGGCAAAAAGACCGACTATCAGACCAATAAACAGAAAAAGACAAACGCCTCTTAAGTGTTTGTCTTCAATCTGAGACAAACGCCTCTTAAGTGTTTGTCTTCAATCTGAAAGAACTCAACTGAAATAGTTGAGTTCTTTTATAATACTTCCTCCATCCGTATCTTCTGCGGTTTCAACCCTAGTTGCTCATAAAATGCGACTGCCTTCGTATTATCCGCCCAAACATCCAACGTTATATTGTAGCAATCACTTTCCTTGGCATAAGAAAGAGCAAAAGCATAGAGTTCCTTGCCAATTCCCTGACCGCGAACCTGCGATGACACACACAAATCATCGATGAAGAGCGTTTTTACAGGCTGTAATACCTGACTCTGGGCCTCTTGAATTTGGCAAAAGAGATGCCCAACTACCTGTCCCGCCGTTTCATAGACAAAAATTAGCTGGTCTGGATTTCCAATCATGGAAGTCAAGTCTGCCTGCGAATATTTTTGCCCACTTTCCCTAAAAATATCAGGTCTCCCCACATGATGAACCTGTAAAATCTCCTCAAGCAGGCTTTCCAGTGCTGGAATGTCCTGTAACTGAGCTGGTCTAATCATCTTTTTCCTCCTTCAAAAAAAAAATAATACAAATCGGTCCTAAGACCGATGAATATTCTGAAAATTCCTTTATACTATAAGTGTATCCTAAAATTTTTCATAAATCTCCTAAAAGTCAGTCCTCTGGGCTGATTTTTTGTGTTTAACGGATGATTTACAGAAAAATCCCCTTGTCCCGCAAATTGACCAGACATTCTTCCAAGTAAAATGCGTCATGCTCTGGATAAATAGGAATGGTCAGTGGAATTTCTTCAACCTCACTATAAGACGCTTCCTTCTTCCCACGATAGGTCGACTCCTGCCATTCGGCCGACACCTTGTAACCTCTATTCTCCATCTCCTGCATGTTCTTCTTATAATATTGAAACAATTTTATCGGAGAATGGGTAAAGACATAGTTGACCGTCGCATGAGGACGTCCCCAACCTGCACCTCGTAAGGCACAACATTTTCTATGCTGTCCCAACAATTGCTGGCGCGGAAGTACCGAAATTAAGTCTTGATGCCAAAGTTGCATTGGATCCCCCCCTGTTATGGCACAGACCAATACATGTCAAACCACTGGCCGCCGCCAAACTGTGACTGGGATGGTCCCATATCCTCAAAGCCATTACGCTCATAATAGTTGAGCAAATATTCCTTACAAGTTAAAGCAATCCCCTCCATATTTCTTGACCTTGCGACTTCTTTCAAGGCAGCCGTGAGTAGGGTACCAAGCCCCTGACCCTTGTAGGCATTGTCCACTGACAGGCTAGCAATGTGCAAGTATCGTCCTTTTAAGTCAGCAAAGTTTGTCAGCTCAAAAATAGCATCCGTCACCAACTTCTCTTCTGCAGGACAGGCTAACAAATAAGCCGCTACTTCTCCCTCGTGAATCATAACGAGACTGGACTGGCTACTATTTGTAGCATAAGCCGCCAAAACAGGCTCTGAAATCTGCTCCTCAGGAATAAAATTTTCCTGCTCCAGCCGCAAAATACCAGGCAAGTCACCCGGCTGTGCAAAACGAATTTCCATATAATTTCCTCCAATATCAAAAAAGGGACAATAAGTCCCACATATCATTGTACATTATGTGTCAAGTTTGACAAGAGACGCTCAAATGAATATTCATAGGACTGAATATCCCCTGCCCCCATAAAGACATAGACTGCATTGTCATGGTCCAAGAGTGGAGAAGTATTTTCAACCGTCACCAACCCACCTTTTTTCGTTATTTTAGCCGCCAAATCCTCTACCTTGACCTCACCGTTATCTGTCTCACGCGCTGATCCGTAAATCTGTGCCAAATAAACCGCATCAGCCCCATTCAAAGCCTCTGCAAATTCATCCAAAAGGGCAATGGTCCGCGTAAAGGTGTGCGGTTGGAAAATAGCCACCAATTCCTTGCTTGGGTACTTCTGACGGGCCGCATCAATGGTCGCAATGATTTCCGTTGGATGATGGGCGAAGTCATCAATGATAACCGTATCGTTGACAATTTTCTCCGTAAAACGACGCTTGACACCAGCAAAGGTCTTGAGGTGTTGAGCTACCAAGCTCAAATCAAAACCAGCAATATGGAGATTGGCAATAACCGCTGTCGCATTCATGACATTGTGCTTACCGAAGGTTGGAATTTGAAATTCACCCAATTCCTGGTCCTTGTAGCGCACCTTGAACTGCGAACCTGTGGTTGACGGACGCAAATCATAGGCTACAAAGTCATTCTCATCACCGAAACCATAGTAGTAAATCGGCGCATTGGCTGTAATCTTACGCAATTCCTCATCCTCACCATAGAGGAAAAGACCTTTTTTAACCTGCTTGGCATAGTCATTGAAGGCATTGAAGACATCCTCAAGGCTAGTGAAATAGTCCGGATGGTCAAAGTCAATGTTGGTGATAATGCTGTACTCTGGGTAATATGGAGCAAAATGACGCTCATACTCATCTGACTCAAAAACAAAGTATTGGGCATTGGCAGAACCACGACCTGTACCATCACCGATTAAGAATGAAGTATCCGTGATATTGCACATAACATGGGCCAAGAGACCTGTAGTTGACGTCTTACCGTGGGCACCAGCCACACCTAGGCTAGTAAATTCCTTCATGAATTGACCCAGGAACTCGTGGTAACGCTTGTAGCTGTAGCCTTTCGCATCCGCATAGGCGATTTCCACGTTATTGTCTGGACGGAAGGCATTACCAGCAATCAGCTCCACATCGGCAGTAATATTTTTTTCATCGAAGGGCAGGATAGGAATTCCAGCTTGCTCCAGCCCACGCTGGGTAAAGTAATACTTATCTACGTCACTTCCTTGAACTTTGTGGCCCATTTGGTGGAGCATAAGAGCCAGCGCACTCATGCCCGAACCCTTAATACCAATAAAATGATAGTTTTTTGTCATCTTAATCCTCTTCTATATGTGTCAAATTGAGTTCTTGAGCAACCTGCTTATCACGAAAGGCACGTCTTTCCGGATAATTGTAGACCTGACTTCTCTTGAGGAAATCAAAGGACTGGTTGCTTGATGTTTTTTCCTGCACCCGGTCCTCTTTTTTTAAAGAATAGACTTCTGGCAGATCTGCTAAAATATAGCTTTCTTGGCGCAAGCGGTCAGCTAGATTGGCCAGAAGATTGCCAGTCGCTTCCTTGCGAGGAGTAGGCTGGACAGTTGAAACTTTTTTAGGCTTGCTTCCGATAAAATCATCCTTCAAATAGCTAGCTGAACGTTTCTTTTTAATATCTTCTTTGGCTACTTCCCTGGCTAACTGCCCCTGGGTCTTCCTCTCCGCATGCCGGACCGGTCTGTGAAGATTTCGGTCTCGTCTGGAATAATGCGACCTCTTGGTAGCAAATAAAGGGGGCAAGAGCTCGCCTTCCGTCTGCTCTGGAACAGGCTTCACCGCTGGTTCCTGACTGCCACTGGCTTCAAACACCTTGTCCTGATAAGGTCCCTTAATATTTGAAATCAAATCGCTCTCCTCATAGAGAAGCATCTGAGGGCTGGCCTCAATCAGAGGCTCATTGTCTGAAATGATGGGAAATCGAGTATCTTCTCTTATCATAGCACATTCCTTTCAACTACTCATTATATCATAAAGGCACAGGGTTTTACCACACAAGAGGAAGTCTGCTTCAGATTGTCAGCCTTATTCTGTGATACCAAGAATGTCACGAATATCTTCAACCGTCAGACTTGAGCGACTTTCTTCGCCGTCCAGCACCGTCTTGACCAGATTTTTCTTACTTTCCTGCAGGGCAAGGATTTTTTCTTCAATCGTTCCCCTGGTAATCAATCGATAGCATTCGACCGTTTCTGTCTGCCCCATTCGGTGGGCCCGACTAATAGCCTGGGATTCCACCGCAGGATTCCACCAGAGGTCAACCAAAATGACTGTATCGGCACCGGTCAAGTTGAGCCCCACGCCACCTGCCTTGAGGGAAATGAGGAAGGCATCTCGGCTACCTGCGTTAAAGGCCTGGGTCATTTCTTGGCGCTGACTAGCAGGGGTCGAGCCGGTCAATTTGTAAGAGGTCAGGCCCAACTCATCCAGCTGCTGCTCAATCTTATCCAGCATAGTTCTAAACTGTGAAAAAATCAATACCCGATGCTCACCCTCTTTAAGCTGTTGCAGGAGCTCACTCAGGCTATTGAGCTTGCCACTTTCTCCGGTGAAATCATCCATAAACAGGCTGGGAGTGTCACAAATTTGGCGGAGACGGGTAATGCCTGATAGGATTTCAATCTTATTACGGTTAATCTGGGCATCATCTGCTCCCAACACCTTGGTCTGCATTTGCTGGAGTTGCCCCAGATAGATGACCTTTTGCTCATCTGTCAATTCATTTAGGACATTGACCTCAATCAAATCTGGCAATTCATCCAGAACCTCTTCCTTATGCCGTCTGAGGACAAAGGGCTGGATCATACGGGCAATTTCCTGGGAAGTCATCTTGCTAAATTCCTGCTTACCTGGCAGGAGGCCTGGTAGGACAATCTGGAAAATAGACCAAAGCTCAGTCAGGTGATTTTCAATAGGCGTACCAGACAGGGCAAAACAATTCCCTACCTCAAACTCTCTCAGAAGCTGGGCAATTTTTGACTGGGAATTTTTCATGACCTGGGCTTCATCCAAAATCAAATAATCAAATTGCTCTTCTTTATAGAGGTCAAAATCCTGTCTGAAGGATGGATAGGAAGTCACATAGACCTGATGGTCCTCATTGATAAGCTTTTCCCGGTGGTCCTTATTGCCATAGACCACTGCCACTTCCAAGTCCGGCGCAAATTTGGCACATTCTTCCTGCCAGTTATAAATCAAACTAGACGGAGTCAAAATCAAAACCTTGGAACTTGTCTTCAGATGGCCTGACAGGAAGGCAATAGTTTGCAGGGTCTTCCCTAGACCCATATCATCTGCCAGAATGCCCCCGAAACCATAATGGTTGAGCATGGAAAGCCATTTGACGCCTGTCTCTTGGTAATCCCGTAGTTGCTGATTAAGTGGCTGTTGGGGAAGAGGAAAGGTATCTGGTGCCGCCAAATGAGCCGCCATGGTTTGAAATTCTTCCGAAAAATGAACCTGGTCCAAGCCTGACAATTGCTGAGCCAATCGGAAACCATTCAAGGCATCCAAATGAAGGGTCTGCCCCTTTCCAAATTTAGCTCGGAGATTGGTCAGAGTCTGGCTGATGCGCAAGGCCTCTTCGTCGAAGACCAGCAACTTGCCACTTGGGCTGGTATAGTGGTCCTCCTGGTTTAAGAGGGCCTGGATAGCCTGATCCACCTCGGATTGATCAATGCCTGTCAAGTCAAAGGAAATGTCCAACAAGGAACCATTTTTCACGATTTCAAGACTTGGCTTGGCCTGAATAAGATTATTTTCTAACTGCTGGTCCAGGTAAACCTTACCCATTTTTTCCAACAGGGCTAGATGTTCCTTGTAGAAGGTATACCATTCGGTCTGGACCAAGGGCTGGCGGTAGGCCAGGAATTTTCCATGAAAGCCTGCTAGCTTGATCGCCTGGTGGACAGCTTCCAGATGTTGAAAATGACTTGTAAAAGGTAGTAAGTCCAGCTCCTCTTGCGAGGCAACCTTGCGACCTGAAAAATCCAAGACCAGCTGCAGGGTCAAGCGACCACTTGCCTCCATGCCCAGATGGAATTCCGGCTGAAAATCCTCAATGGCAAAGCGTTTGGGTGCCTTGACTTTCCCCAATTTTTGCAGTTCCAATAAACTAAGGGCCAATTTGCCCTGATCTTGAAAATCCACTTGAACCTTGCGTAGGCCTGATTCAGTCGGAACCAGATCATTGATCCGCATCAGCAGATTTTCCTGCTGGTGATTCAGGCTATAGATAGTACCATGTTTGAGTAGGTAACTTCCATAAAAGAGCTGGCGGACAGGCTCTTCATGAATCACCATTTCAATCATATCCATATGAACCGTTACTTCAAAACAAAAGAGACCGTCTTCTGGCGTTAGGTGTTTAATGGTCAACTGTGAGTAGCTGGTCTGCTGGTGGGTCAGTTGAAATTCATCCAAGTCCCCCAGTAATTCCAGCCCCTCCTCAAAGTGAGACTTGGGCAGGCGAAAATGACGACCGAAATGAACCAAGACTTCCGAGTCCAGGCGGGCTTTTTCAGGCACCAGGACCCATAAAAATTCCAGAAGAGCCTGACTTGCCGGGTCAAAATGATCAAAGGACACATGCTCAAAGTATTTTTTACCGATTTGATACTGGCCATTGGTTTTGACCACCTTCAAAAAGGCCCCAATATCGCGAATAATATAGTAACGCTGGTCTGGCAAACGACCGATTTTGAGGGTCCAGTCAATCTGGCGGTCATAGGCCAATAACTGCCCCTCCACAGCCAATTGGTATTGGATACCCAAATCAAGCGGAGGCGGTAAAATTTCATCCAAAAACAAGCCGCCAAAGTAGGTTCGCCTAGCGGTCTCCTTCTGATGGCTGCCCTCCTCCTTGAGGGTCTGACCAGCCTTATCATTCTTCAAAAAATACTCCGTAGCAGCCAAATGCTGGCAGTAGCCCTTGTTTTGAAATAGCAGACAGCTACAATTAAGCTCACTATCGTCATCACTATAGGAAAACAACTCCCCGGCAATTTCCAGTGTCATCTTACCCAGCTCGCTCTCAACGACTGTCAACTGACCCGATTCGTATAAATCAATTCCTTCCTGGCGAGTCCGCCCCGGCATCATCCTACTCATCCATGCTCCTATTCAACATTCATTCCTAACAAATATTATCTCTCCATTATAGCATAATTGAAACCGAATTTCCCTCCCCAGGGATCAAAAAAACACCAGCTCAAGCTGATGCTTTCTATTTCCTCTTCCAATAATAGTTGGTTGCGCGACACATCCTGACCAGGTATTTGCCAAGTCGCCAAAGCGAAAAGAGCGCAAGCCCAAGGAGGAAGGTTGCAAGAATCATATGGCCCAGATGAAAGTCTTTCAGCAACTTAGCTAGGCTAAAGAAACTGATAAAGGCAAGCAAGCCGACCAGGACCAGATGAAACAAGATTCCGAGCCAGCCCAACCAGTAACGACTGCCAAAGGGCGCCTGTTTTTCTGGCTCAAAATCTGGCAATTCCAAGAGCCACTCTCCAATCAATTCTGCTAAAAACTGCATAGCTAGTCCTTTCGTCACCTCTCATAGTAAAAGAGAGAAGGTTGCCCTCCTCTCCTCTTCGTTTATACAAGAAACAGTATTTACAAGTAAGGTAGATTTAGATGAGCGATAGTTTTTTTGCAAATCAAAACCGTTTTATGATGGAATACTGACTGTATTTCGAGAAAAACGAACGATGAGTGGCAGAAAACTAGCCTTAGCTAAAGATACTGAACTGTGAATACAGGTTCCGAGAATTACTGACGCACTTCCAAGAGTCCCAAATCGCCATCTTCACGTTTGTAAAGGACATTGGTAGTACCATCATTGGCATCTGTGTAGATAAAGAAGTCATGTCCAAGCAATTCTAATTGAAGAATTGCCTCCTCAATATCCATTGGTTTCAAATCAACTTGTTTTGTACGTACTACTTTTACTTCTTCTTCAGCCTGTTCAACTAACTCATCAGTAAAGACTTGACCAGTAGCAATTTTTTGACGGTGTTTTCTTTCAATTTTTGTCTTGTTACGACGGATTTGACGTTCAATCTTGTCTACGACAAGGTCGATTGAGCCATACATTTCTTGTGAAATGTCTTCTGCACGCAGGGTTACACCACCAACAGGGATGGTCACTTCAACCTTAGCACGCTTGTCACGGTAAACCTTCAAGTTTACCTTGGCATTCAACTCTTGGTCTGCACTAAAGTACTTCTCAATCTTAGCAACTTTCTCTTCTACATAGGCACGGAGTGCATCTGTAACTTCAAGGTTTTCTCCACGAATACTGAATTTAATCATATTAGTACCTCTTTCTTGGCTTTCGCCTTTCTTCACTATCATTATAACATATTTATAAAATATTGCAACCGTTTTCTCAACGTGAAAGTGAAAATGTTTTGATTTCTTTCTGACCAGTTTTCATGAAAAGTCCCGCAGCAAGCTGGATTGTGGCACCTGTTGTGTAAATATCGTCAACTAAAATTATTTTTTCTGGAAGCTCATCTTCCTCCAACAAATAAAAGACCTGTTCTGCATCAAGACGCTCCTCCCGACTTTTTGAAGACTGTTTCTGGCTATCAATTTTGCCCAGGAGCTCTTTATATGGAAGACCAGCCGCATCAAGTAGCCCCGTCACCTGATTGAAGCCTCGCTCCTCCAACCTCTCTGGACTAAGGGGAATGGGGACCAAGGTATAGTCCGAATAAGCTGACAGGGCTGCCTTGATTTGCTGGGCAAATACCTGTCTGAGCAGATAGTCCCCTTGAAACTTGTACTTGCTGAAATAATCTGCCATGGCTGGATTGTATTGGAAAATGGCCCTGTGGTCAATGTGTTTGCCCCTGGCCTGCCAGTGCCGACAATCACTGCAGATATCGGAAGTTCCTGACTTATAACAAGACGGACAGTGGAGCTCTGCTATTTCCTTAAAAGAAGCCTGACAGCTGGAACAAATCCCTAGCTTCTCCTGCTGGAAAAAGAGGATAGAGCTAAATGTGGTGCGGGTTCGCAGGCTTTCCGCACAGAGTAGGCAGTTAGACATAGCCGGCCTCCTTATTCATAAATTTGATTTCAGCGATTGCTTTTTCAATGGCACGGGTCGAACCCTCATGAAAAAAGAGGAGCAAGCCTGTGGGACGATCCATGGACCGTCCGACTCGACCTCCAATCTGCACCAAACTGGACGACGTATAGAGATAGTGGTTGGCCTGGACTACCATGACATCAACCATGGGAAAGGTCACACCTCGCTCCAGAATCGTTGTTGAAACCAGGATGGTAATGGTGCGGTCGCGAAAACCTTGAACAATCTCCAGTCGATTTTCCGTCTGACTAGAAACAAAACCGATTTTCTCATCAGGAAATTCTCTCTCCAAAATCGCTACAAATTCCTGGCCTTTGGAAATTTCTGGCAGAAAAATCAGCAAGGGAAAACTTGTTTTTCGCTGCTTTCTGATAGCTTGCTTGAGCTTGACAACCAGCTTGTTCTTTTTCAGGCTCTGGTCAAATTGGCTGAACCAGACCTTTTCTGGCACAATCAAGGGATTGCCGTGAAAGCGTCTGGGCAAACTGAGCCGTTCTAATTGGCCGGATTTTACCTTCCTATCCAGCTCATCCGTCGAGGTCGCTGTCAGGAAAACCTGGAGCCCGTCTGCTTTGACGGCATTGTCTACTGCCCGGTAGAGCATGGGATTGTCCGCATAGGGAAAGGCATCCACCTCATCGATTAAGACCAAATCAAAGGCCTGGTAGAACTTGAGCAACTGGTGGGTGGTAGCGACCACAAGCGGCGTCCGAAAATAAGGATCCGACTGGCCATGAAGGAGACTGATGGGAACAGCGAAATCTTGTTGCAGCCGCTTATAAAGCTCGATACAGACATCAATTCTGGGACTGGCCAGACAAACTGCTCCGCCCTGGTCAATGACTTGCGCTACTGCATGGTAAATCATCTCCGTCTTTCCAGCCCCCGTCACGGCATGAACCAAGGTCGGCCGCCTTTTTTCAATATTGGCACAGAGCCCGTTTGAAATCTTCTGCTGCCAATCAGTCAGCTGACCAGACCACTTGAGACAGGCATTTTCTGGGAAATCCTGCTGGGGAAAATAATAGAGTTCCTCATCTGACCGCACCCTGCCTAGCAGGATACATTCTCGGCAATAGTAGGCCCCGTTTGGTAAACGATGGCGGTCCGAAAATGCAGTCGAACAACGAAAACAAGCGCCCCCCTCTGTCATGCTAGGTAAGGTCTGAGCTGCTTGGCGCTCTTCAGCCGTCAATTGATACTTGGTAAACAGTCGTCCATAATAATTTTCTAGTTCTTTCATCACTTATTTATTCGGAAATTTTTGTCAGTTTTTGGAAAAACGTGTATAATTTTGGTATGAAAGAATTTAAGACCATTAAAGAAGACGGTATTGTCGAAGAAGAGATTAAGAAATCCCGCTTTATTTGCTTTATGAAACGGGTGACAACCGAGGAAGAGGCCAGGGAATTTATCAACGGTATTAAGAAAGAGCACTACAAGGCCAACCATAACTGCTCTGCCTTTATCCTTGGCGAAAATATGGAAATCAAGCGATCATCGGACGACGGCGAGCCTTCTGGTACAGCGGGTGTTCCCATGCTGACAGTGCTGGAAAATCATGAACTGACCAATGTCGCAGCGGTTGTGACCCGCTATTTTGGAGGTATCAAATTGGGTGCCGGTGGGCTGATTCGGGCTTATGCTGGGGCCGTGTCCAAGGCTGTCAAGGAAATCGGCATTGTTGAAGTCAAGGAGCAAAAAGGCATTTCTATCACCCTTTCCTATGCCCAGTACCAGGAGTTTGCCAACTGGCGGGCTGAGTTGGGACTGGAAGAACACGATACCCAATTTACAACGGAAGTTCAAACCATGATCTATGTTGACAAGGAACTGGTTGCGCCGACTCTGACCAGTCTGACCGAATTTTACCATGGCAAGGTCACAAGCCAAGAGACTGAGCCAAGAATTGTCAAAGTTCCTGTTCATTAAAAAAAGCTATCATGACGATAGTTTTTTTATATTATACATTGGCTGGGACTTGGTATATACTAGAAGTAACTATATTTGGAGGTATTAGCAATGGCTATTTATCAATCGATTACAGAACTTGTCGGAAAAACACCGATTATCAAACTCAATAACATTGTCCCTGAAGGTGCTGCGGATGTCTATGTCAAACTGGAGGCCTTCAACCCTGGTTCTTCTGTCAAAGACCGCATTGCTCTGGCAATGATTGAAGACGCTGAAAAGGCCGGCACTATCAAGCCTGGTGATACGATTGTTGAGCCTACTAGCGGAAATACTGGTATCGGTTTGGCTTGGGTTGGAGCTGCAAAAGGTTACAAGGTCATCATCGTCATGCCTGAAACCATGAGCATTGAGCGTCGTAAAATTATCCAAGCCTACGGAGCTGAGCTAGTTCTCACACCAGGTAGCGAGGGGATGAAGGGTGCCATTGCCAAGGCCAATGAAATCGCTGAAGCACAAAATGGCTGGGTACCTTTCCAATTTGCCAACCCGTCCAATCCAAAAGTTCATGAAGATACAACAGGACAAGAAATTTTGGAGGACTTTGGACCAACTGGTCTGGATGCATTTGTGTCAGGCGTGGGTACTGGTGGTACCGTCAGCGGTGTCTCTCATGTCCTCAAGGCAGCCAATCCCGATGTAAAAATTTACGCTGTGGAAGCAGATGAGTCTGCCGTCCTCTCTGGTGAAGCACCTGGTCCGCACAAGATTCAAGGAATTTCAGCTGGCTTCATCCCAGACACCCTGGATACCGCTGCCTACGATAGCATTGTCCGCGTCAAATCAGATGATGCTCTGACAACCGGCCGCGCTATCGGTGGACAGGAAGGTTTCCTGGTCGGCATTTCATCTGGCGCTGCTATTCATGCTGCGATTGAAGTCGCTAAGGAACTAGGAGCTGGCAAAAAAGTCTTGGCTATCCTGGCTGACAACGGTGAACGCTATCTGTCAACTACCCTCTATGAGTTTGAAAACTAATATACCAAAAGAGCCTGGATTTCCGGCTCTATAATTTCTGTAGTGGGTAAATCCACTGTAGAGATTATGTAGCCTTTTTGAGTGTATACAAAAAATCCCA
>NZ_JBIMJM010000004.1:0-101520 GCF_043674115.1 Streptococcus sp. A34
CATCAACTTACTCAAACATAGTGAAACATCTAATTCTTGACTAAGGTAAGGTGGCTAACTTCATTATAGAACTTTCGATCTAACAAAAAATAAAAAAATAGAGATATTTTTCTTGCATTCTAAACTAGACTATGTTATCATAATTGAGGTTTGAAAAAACTGACCTAAGACAGTAGGGGAGCTAGACTCATAAACATCCTACCGAGGCACAAAACGATTATGGATATAAACGTGTTTGTACTTTCGTGTCTAGGTTTAGGTGCGATTTTTTTGTGCCTAGCCCAAAATAAAAACGGAGGTAAACGAAATGTCAGAAGCTATTATCGCTAAAAAAGCGGAATTAGTGAATGCCGTTGCTGAGCAAATGAAAGCTGCAACATCTATCGTTGTGGTTGATGCGCGTGGTTTGACTGTAGAGCAAGATACTGTTCTTCGTCGTAACTTGCGTGGTGCAGAAGTTGAGTACAAAGTTATCAAAAACTCAATCTTGCGTCGTGCTGCTGAGCAAGCTGGTCTTGAAGGTCTTGCAGAATTGTTTGTAGGTCCATCTGCAGTAGCGTTCTCAAACGATGCTGTTGCTCCAGCTAAAACAATTTACGATTTCGCGAAAACTGCTGATGCTCTTGAAATCAAAGGTGGAGCTGTAGAAGGTAAAGTTTCTTCTAAAGAAGAAATCGAAGCACTTGCTACATTGCCAAACCGCGAAGGCATGCTTTCTATGTTGCTTTCAGTACTTCAAGCACCAGTTCGAAACGTTGCATACGCTGTCAAAGCTGTTGCAGAAAAAGAAGACGCAGCTTAATCAAATCGCGTCAGAGCGTAGCTGCTTAGTGCTACAAACTATTTAAAAACCTAAATTGGAGGAAAATCACAATGGCATTGAACATTGAAAACATTATTGCTGAAATTAAAGAAGCTACTATCCTTGAGCTTAACGATCTTGTAAAAGCTATCGAAGAAGAATTTGGTGTAACTGCGGCTGCTCCTGTAGCTGTTGCTGCAGCTGGTGGTGCTGCTGAAGAAGCTAAAGATTCATTCGACGTAGAATTGACATCTGCTGGCGACAAAAAAGTTGGCGTTATCAAAGTTGTACGTGAAATCACAGGTCTTGGCCTTAAAGAAGCTAAAGAACTTGTTGACGGTGCACCAGCTATGGTTAAAGAAGGCGTTGCAACTGCAGAAGCTGAAGAAATCAAAGCTAAATTGGAAGAAGCTGGCGCTTCAGTTACTCTTAAATAATAGAGTATCGCAATTTGATTGCGGAAGCCTAGTAAATCAAGGTTTTAGAATTGCTTAGAGCGATTAAAAATCGGGAGAATGTTATTATTCCCCACCAAAACCCCACCAAGATTTAATCTTGGTGGGGTTTTATTTATGGTATAATATGTATATATATCGCTAAGGGTACCCTTAGTCTATTGCTTACACAATAGACTAATACTGTCAGCTCTTAGATAAATCTGTTTAGGAGTCTATTTCATGGCAATAAAGGGAATTACATTAAAAGAGAGTATGAATCGCTCTGTTCAAGCAATTATGCCACTTGATGAAGAAAAAGAGGTATTTAATCAAAAATTGGTTAGTTATTTGACTCATTTAAAAGACAAAGAGGATGAGTCAGAGGAATACCAGAAAAATCTTCTCAAGGGATTTTTAGAAAGTGTATTGCCTTATAATTTTATTAATACTTCTAGTCGAATAGACCTTGCTATCTATAATGGTAAAGACGCCAATTCGTCACTAGGTATTCTTTTTGAATGCAAGAGTTTGACTAACAAGTCTGAAATGATGTCAACGGAAAAAATCAATTCCAAAGCACTTCAAGAAGTTGTCTATTATTACCTACAAGAACGCCTATTTAATAAAAATTTAGAAATCAAAAAGTGTATTATCACAAATGGCCTATCTTGGTTTGTGATCGAGGCTAAAGAATTTGAAAAATATTTTTTCAAAAATAAAAAGCTAGTTGACCTCGTGACAAAGTTCAGAAATAATCAACTTTCTAGCAATAAAACAGATTTCCTTTATAGTGAGGTTATTGCACCAGAAATTGACAAAGCAATTGAAAAGGGAATCATTATTGCTCACTTTGACCTTAGTCAAGCTCTAGTTAAGACCAGTAAGTCTATTGAAATCAAGAAAAATAATCTGACTCAGCTTTATCGATTCTTCACAGCAGAGAATCTTCTCAATAAAGAGATTTTCACTGATTCAAACAAGCTTAATAAGAATTTCTATGATGAATTGCTTTATTTGATGGGGCTAGAAGAAACGAAGTCAGGGACTTCAAAAATTATTTCACGTTTGAAACCTGCTAAACGCCAACGGTATTCTTTTGTTGAGAATATTATTGATAAATTGGAGATGAAAGATGTTCCAAAAGAAAGGCAGGAAGATATTGCTATTCAACTAACAGTTGTCTGGACAAATAGAATTCTATTTTTGAAACTGTTAGAATCTCAGCTGGTGTTGTTCAACAAAGATGAATCTTATAAGTTATTGACCTATGAAAAACTGCCTAACTTTGAGGAGATTTATAGCTTATTCTTTGCTGTACTTGCTAAGAAAGTATCTGAAAGAAATAATCGAATGCAAGAAAAGTTCGGTTATGTCCCTTATCTGAACTCATCATTGTTTGAAGAAACAGAATTAGAAATTTCTAGAGATGGGATTGGTATTGATAGATTACCAGAGGGAGATATTGAAATTTTCTCCAAAACAGCTCTTAAAGGTGTAGATAAAAAACGTAAAAAAGGGAACATCAATTTTATTGATTATCTCTTTGAGTTTTTGGATTCTTATGACTTCTCGACCTCCATCAGCCACCATGAGAAATCTAAGAATGACCTTATCAATGCGTCAGTTCTGGGATTAATTTTTGAGAAAATCAACGGCTACCGTGACGGCTCTTTTTATACGCCAGGCAATATTACCATGTATATGTCACGTAAAGCGATTCGTACAGCAGCAGTGGACAAAGTCAATGAGGCACTCGACTGGCAGTGTGAAACAATCGAAGATATAAAGTTTAACATACGTAATGCTCAGATTGCTAAAAAGGTATCAGATGCGATTGACAGTTTGAAGGTTTGTGACCCAGCGGTTGGATCCGGTCACTTCCTCGTATCAGTCCTGAATGAAATTATTGCTCTTAAAAGTGATTTAAATGTTTTGTTTGACGCTGATGGCAACTATATTGGAAACCTGATTCAATGTTATGTTATTAATGATGAGCTAGTCATTCAAGATATGTCTGGAAATAATTTTTTGTATCAGACAGGTAATCAGCAGTCAGAACAAATTCAAAAGGCAATTTTCAACCAGAAGAGGCATATTCTGGAAAATTCGCTCTTTGCAGTGGATATTAACCCAAGTTCGGTCAATATTTGCCGTTTGCGTCTCTGGATTGAACTCTTGAAGTCTTCTTATTACTATCAGGATACTGATACCAACCAACCTGTTTTGACGACTTTGCCAAATATCGATATCAATATTAAAGTAGGCGATAGTCTCTTACATAAGTTTGATTTTGACTATGAATTTGATATGAGAAAAACAGATTTCAAGGACTATCTATCTCTAGTTAAAGACTATAAGGAGACGAATAATAAACGAGTAAAAGCAGAAATTTGGGAGAAAATCGAAAGGCTCAAACATTCCTTTGATGATACGGCTTCTAGTCCTGAATTAAAGAAATTATCTCGGCTCATATCTGAACGAAATAAGGCTGGTGCCATTAGCCTATTTGAGGAAGAAAATAAAAACTCTAAAGAAGTAGCGGAATTAAATAAGCAACTAGCAAAAGCTGAAAAGGAATTGGAATACAGACTGAAAAATCCATTATTCGCTAAAGGTATGGAATGGCGAATGGAATTTCCTGAGATTTTGGGAGAAGCTGGCGAATTTATCGGCTTTGACCTTGTCATTGGGAATCCGCCTTATATCTTTGCTCGTAATCAATCTTTTAGTGATGAGATGAAATCATATTACACTAGAACATATCCTCTCAACAATTATCAAGCTAACACTTTCGGTTTATTCCTAGAACTTGCTTTTTCGTTAGTAAGAAAAGGTGGGGGAATATCATATATTATTCCCAATTCATTTCTAACGATCAATCAATATAAGACACTTCGCCATCATATTTTAAAAACTTATGATGAAATAACTTTCATCAATTCAAAAGATAAGATTTTTGATGAAGCTTCTATTGATGTTTGTATTATTGACATGTTCACTAAACGACCTGCAAAAGTCATTCTTGGAGAAATCGTCAATAGTGAAGTTAATTTACTGACTGAAACAAACTCAGATTTACTGTTGAATCAGGATGTTATTACTATTTCATCTGCTAATACAAGCTCTCAAAAACTATTGATTAAAATAGAAGCTCAATCTAAAGTTCTTGAGAATAACTATGGTCACGTAAAAGATGGATTAAAAGCCTTTGAGAGAGGTAAAGGAACGCCTAAACAGCCAGAAGACAAAGAAGATTTTCAAAAATTCAAGAATGGAAAACCATTCTTTGCAAAAGAGCAAGTTAATAGTAGTTACAGAAAGTTCTTATCAGGCTCAGATTTACAAAGGTACAAAATAAATTGGTCAGGACAGTTTTTATCATATGGAAAACATTTAGCAGCACCAAGAAATGTTTCAATTTTTGAAGGTATCCGAATTTTAATTGCTCGTATTCCAGTTAAATCCAGATATACCTTTAGAGCCACGTTGACAGAAGATAATTTTGTTCATGAACAAAGTATAGAAGTAATTACAGATTTGATTGGGAATCCAAAGTTTTTAATAGGAGTTTTAAACTCTAAGGTAGTTTCTTACTATGCTATTCATAGGTTTGATTTTTTACAACGTAGCACATTCCCTCAAATGCGTTTAACTCAAATTAAGGACTTCCCAATTCCAGCTGCCACTGATTCCCAGCAAGAAGAATTAGCACAGCTTGTTGAACAACTGATGGAAGAAATGAAAAAAGATTCTCCTGAAACTGAAAAAGTCAATCAGCTTAATCTGGAAATTGATGAATTTGTCATGGACTTGTTTGACTTGACTGAAGAAGAGAAACAGACCGTTAGAGAATTTGAAGTATAGAAAGTAGGTATAAATGGCAAAAAGTTTGCAAAGTCAATTCAGAGATATTGAGAGAAATTTAGTCAGAGAAACGAATAAAATGGTGAAGAGAGCTAATAAGAAGATAAAGCCTGTTATCCTTCCAACACAACTAGATTCCTCTAAAACAGCACTAAACTTTAACGAATATCATCAAGATAATAGTACTCATGTTTCTGTTAATGGAGATTTGATAAACTCACAGATTGGTGGACAAAATAATTTGTTAAATATTACCTATACTGATATGGAAATTGAGAGAGTATTTGAGAGTATTTGAGAATATCAGAGAGTACTCTAGGACATTAGATGAAGAAGAACAGACAGAATTAGTGACAATTTTAAATGAGGTACAAGAAGCCGGAAAAGTTAATAACCATCAAACTTTCTTTGAAAAGCACCCGATACTTGCAATGGCTCTTAGTGCTAGTGTAAGCTGGGGAGTTGATAATGGAATTGATAGATTAGTTAGTGTCATTTCAAATACATTTAAGTGAAAGTGAGATTTACTTGACTTAGAAAGAATCTTGAAAAAGATAATCACTTGTTCTTTAATACAACTTTCACTCGAAATATTTTGATAAGCTGATCTACCTTTTAAAATGTTAGATTTATTATTAGTAGATTCGTTATATAAAATATTTTTTATAATTCATTAAAGATGACGAAGTTCTTATTGCAAACGATTTCAGTTTTCGGTATAATAGTATATAATGATTGTTGGAGAAAGTTTCATGAAAAGATACAAGAATTATATTTTTGACTTTTATGGTACCTTGGTAGATATTATAACGGATGAAAACAAGTTGGAATTGTGGGAAAAGTTAGCTGAGATTTACCAATCTTTTGGCTGTACCTATGGTGCACGTCAGTTAAGGAGTTCCTTTCAAGAAAAGGCTAGTGAGGCCGAGCTAGATTTGATTCGGATTAGTCCCTATGAAAACGTTGAAATTGACCTTGAGAAAGTCTTTATTCAATTACTAACGGATGAAAAATACCGCCGTCCAACTAAGAATGAACCAGCAGATTTAAAAACATTTGGTCAAGTGGTGGCTTCCATATTTAGAGTCCTGTCACGTGAGAAATTAACAACTTATGCCAATACCTTGTCAACACTTGCATATTTAAAGGATAAGGGGAATCGTCTCTATTTATTGTCCAATGCTCAACGTGTTTTTACGCAGGCTGAAATTGAAATGACTGGTTGTGCTGAATATATTGAAGGCATATACATTTCCTCTGATTATCGAATCAAAAAACCTGAACCAGAATTTTTACAAGGTGTCTTGAATGAGAACCAACTGGATCCTACTGAGACGGTTCTAGTTGGAAATGATTTGACTACAGATATTGCAATCGCGCAAGAGCTAGGCATAGATGCTATACTTTTGAATACTTTCCCCTATTCTCCAGAGGAGATTCAAGCTTATCGAGATTTAGGATGGAAGTTTGAAGTAATTGAGGATATTTCAGAGCTAGTCTCACTTCAAGGATAAGCGTTATAGTTACTTCTATCAACTAATATTTATGTACATTTTATTATGTAAATACTATCAAACTACTTTCCTAGGATGAGAGTAGTTTTTGTCTTTTCCAGCTATTTTTTGATATACTAGATAGGTTAGAAAAATTAGAAAGGTTCTGTTTTGGGTCATTCCCAAACAGTAGTCAGATAGTCTGGCTAGAGGTATTAGTTTCATGTCTCAAACCCATATTAACGTTATCGGAGCTGGTTTGGCCGGCTCAGAAGCAGCTTATCAGATTGCCAAGCGTGGCATTCCTGTCAAACTCTACGAGATGCGGGGTGTCAAGCCAACGCCCCAGCACAAGACAGACAAGTTTGCGGAGTTGGTTTGTTCTAACTCTTTCCGTGGCGATAGTTTAACCAACGCCGTCGGTCTGCTCAAGGAAGAGATGCGTCGTTTGGATTCCATTATCATGCGAGCTGGTGAGGCTCACCGTGTGCCTGCTGGCGGTGCTATGGCCATGGACCGTGAGAATTTCTCCCAAGCGGTCACAGATGAGATTCACAATCATCCATTGATTGAGGTCATTCGCGGGGAGATTACAGAAATCCCTGAAGATGCTATCACAGTCATCGCGACGGGGCCTTTGACATCTGACGCCTTGGCGGAGAAGATTCATGCACTGAATGGTGGCGATGGTTTTTACTTCTACGATGCGGCAGCACCGATTGTGGATAGCTCGACCATTAACATGGATTTAGTCTATCTCAAATCCCGTTATGATAAGGGAGAAGCTGCCTATCTCAATGCTCCGATGAACAAGGAACAGTTTACCGCTTTCTATGAGGCTTTAATTTCTGCTGAGGAAGCACCGCTCAACTCCTTTGAAAAAGAAAAATATTTTGAAGGCTGTATGCCTATTGAAGTCATGGCCAAACGTGGTATCAAAACCATGCTTTATGGACCAATGAAGCCTGTTGGTCTGGAATATCCAGAAGATTACAAGGGACCTCGCGATGGCGAATACAAGACACCCTATGCTGTTGTCCAACTCCGTCAGGACAACGCAGCTGGCAGTCTCTACAACATCGTAGGCTTCCAAACCCATCTCAAGTGGGGTGAGCAGAAGCGGGTCTTCCAGATGATTCCAGGACTCGAAAATGCGGAATTTGTCCGCTATGGTGTTATGCACCGCAATTCCTACATGGATTCGCCAAACTTATTGGAACAGACCTTTGCCACCAAGAAAAATCCAAATCTGTTCTTTGCAGGTCAAATGACAGGAGTGGAAGGCTATGTCGAGTCTGCCGCCTCTGGTTTAGTGGCCGGTATCAATGCTGTTCGCCGCTTCCGAGACGAAGCCCCAGTCATCTTCCCACAGACCACAGCCATCGGTGCTCTGCCATTCTACATCACCCACACGGAAAGCAAGCACTTCCAGCCTATGAATGTCAACTTTGGCATCATCAAGGAGCTGGACGGACCGCGGATCCGCGATAAGAAGGAGCGTTATGAGGCAATAGCAGCCCGTTCCCTCAAGGACTTGGAAGAGTTTTTGGCTTACTAAGATAATCAGCTATCTCTAGACACCTTCGGGTGTCTTTTGTGTTATACTGGGGTTAGAAAACCGAAGGAGAAACACGATGAATCACGATACTTGGAAGGGTATTATCTTGCAGAAGCAGGGCTTATTAGCCCCCCAGTCTGTCCAGCAGATTTGCCAAAATCTCAATGGCTTACAGGCTCAGTTCCAGCCCTATGTTCATGTCGGATTTCGCAACCGTATGACAGCGGAGGATTTTCATGAGGGGAGCTGGCAGGAGGAGCTGGCACGTCAGTGGTCCATTCGGCGAACGGTTCATGCCTATCTCAAGTCGGAAATTCCTCTCTATATCCACGAGGGGCGGATGGCTAGTACCGACTATCTTCAAACCGTCGGTCGCGATGATTTTTCACCTCAAACCAAGCAGAAGTATCATCGGCTCATCCTAGAAGCCTTGGAACAAGCCCCTATGACCCGAGAGGAGCTGAAAATCCTCTGTCGTGCGGAAAAGATGACGCAGGAAGAGGAGAAGCAGGTTTTCAACGCTTGGGGAGGCCTTTTTCGCTACATGGTCGAGCGTGGGGAAGTCTATCAGGAGTACGGTGCCAAACGTTTTCATCGCCTGACAGACTTTCAGCCACTTTCACGGGAAAAAGCAGAGCTGGAAATCGCACGGCGGTATTTTTCAGGTTTTGGTCCTGTCAGCTTAGCGGATGCCCGTTACTACTTCAAGGAAAATAAATCTATGGTCCTAAATTGGATGAAACAATTGGATTTGAAAACTATAGAAGTAGCAGGGGAAGAACGCTTCTATCTAGGAAAATTAGAAGAAGCAGAAGTACCAGACTGCCTCTTCATTGCAGGTTTTGACCAACTTTTGCTAGGTTACGAAAAGAAAGCCAATCCCTTCTTTGATCCCAAGCATATTCGGCAGATTTATACGCTGACAGGCATTATCAAACCAGTTGTTTTCTACAAGGAACGACTGGTTGCGACCTGGCGACGTGATAAGGACAGGATTGAATTGGCTATATTTGAAAATTTGACCAGTCTTGAACTGAAAGAACTGGAACGTTACCGTCGAGTCTACGAGGAACGCTTGAAAACTGAGCAAAAATTGTTCGGATAATCCGAAAAATGACGTAATATAACTAAATTTTCTGAATATTTCAGAAAATCTGTGGTATAATACTAAAAACACTGTTTAGAAAGAGATATCAATGAATAAGTCCTACTTTTATTTGGAAATGAAAACGCATGAATTGGAAGTGCCATTTACTACTAGAAAACGCCGAGTCCGTGTTTTATTGCCAAAAGGATATGAGGAAGATGTGGATAAAACCTACCCAGTTGTCTATTTTCATGACGGACAAAATGTCTTGTATAGTAAAGAAGCCTTTTCAGGACATTCCTGGAAGGTGATTCCAACTATCAAACGAAATCCTGATATTGAAAAAATGATTATTGTGGCCATTGACAATGATGGTTTGGAGCGCATGCATGAATATGCTGCTTGGAAGTATAGTGAGATGGGCATTCCTGGTATTCAGTTTGGTGGTAAGGGTACTTTATATGCCGAATTTGTTATGGATGTGGTCAAACCTTTTATTGACAATACCTATCGCACCAAGAGTGACAAGGCTCACACCGCCATGATTGGCTCATCACTTGGCGGTAATATCACTCAGTTTATGGGATTGGCCTATCAGGACCAAATTGGCTGTCTGGGAGTATTTTCATCAGCTAACTGGCTCCATCAAGAAGCCTTTGACCGCTATATTGAGCGTCAGACTTTGGATCAAGACCAACGGGTCTATATATACGTCGGAACAGAAGAAGCGGATGATACAGATAAAACCCTGATGGCAGGTAATATCAAACAGGCCTATATCAATTCCTCACTGACTTACTATCGTCAATTGATAGCTGGAGGCGTTGATTTGGACAATATCGCCTTGGAAGTTGTTTCTGGTGCCGTCCATAATGAGGAAGCTTGGGCAGCTTATTTGCCAGATTGCTTGCGCTTTTTAAGCGAAAAGTGGTAATGTAAAGAATTAGTTAGGAGAATGAATATGCATGTAGAATTTTTAAGTCATTGGTCAGGTAATCTTGGTCGTGAAATGAATGTCAATCGTTATGGACACGCAGGTATTCCTGTGGTTGTTTTCGCTTCATCAGGTGGTTCGTACAATGAATACGCAGATTTTGGTATGATTGAAGCCTGTCGCGGTTCGATTGAGGCTGGCAATGTCCAATTTTTCACTCTAACCAGTCATGATAAGGAAAGCTGGTTGGCGGATTGGAAATCCATCCATGATAAGGCAGAGGCTCACCGTGCCTATGAGCGTTATGTGATTGAAGAGGCGATTCCATTTATCAAGCATAAGACCGGTTGGTTTGATGGTATGATGACAACTGGTTGCTCAATGGGGGCCTACCACGCGCTGAATTTCTTCCTCCAGCATCCAGATGTATTTACAAAAGTCATCGCCCTTTCAGGTGTCTATGATGCTCGTTTCTTCAACAACAACCATGATTATGGTCATGATGATGCAGTCTATCAAAACTCACCGTCTGATTACATCTGGAACCAGAATGATGGCTGGTTTATTGATAAATACCGCCAAGCAGACATCATTGTTTGTACAGGTTTGGGCGATTGGGAGCAAGATGGCTTAGACTCATTTTATAATCTAAAACGCGCATTTGAAGAGAAAAATATCCCAGCTTGGTTTGACACCTGGGGTACGGATGTGGCGCATGATTGGGTTTGGTGGAGGAAACAAATGCCTTTCTTCCTTCACTCCATCGGACTTTAAAAAATTAGAAAGGACTGCCTATGAATTATCTCGTTATTTCACCTTTTTATCCAGAAAATTTTCAACCATTTACCATTGAATTGGCTAAAAAAGAAGGTGTTACCGTTCTAGGTATTGGACAAGAGCCTTACGATCAATTACCAGAAGAGCTCCGCAATGCCTTAACAGAATATTTCCGTGTGGAAGATTTGGAAAATATTGACGAAGTTAAGCGTGCAGCTGCTTTCTTGATTTACAAACATGGTCCAATTGACCGTGTAGAATCCCACAATGAGCATTGGCTTGAAAACGACGCAGCCCTCCGTGAGCAATTTAATATCTTTGGAGCCAAACCCAAACACCTGAAAAAGACTAAATTTAAGTCTGAAATGAAAAAATATTTCAAAAAAGCAGGAGTTCCAGTCGTTCCAGGTGTTGTTGTTAAAACAGATCGTGACTTTGGCAGAGCTTTGAAGAATGTTGGATTCCCAATGATTGCTAAGCCGGACAACGGTGTCGGTGCATCTGGGACTTTTAAAATCGAAAATAAGGAAGATTTTGATCGATTTGTTGACACTTGGGATAGAAGCACCATCTATTTCTTAGAAAAATTTGTCAATTCAAGCATTATTACTACCTATGATGGCTTGCTGGACCACGAAGGCAATGTTGTTTTTGAAACAGGCTTAACCTATGTTCATACTCCATTTGAATTGATGCAAACCAAGAAGGACAATGCCTACTTTATCGAAAAAGAACTAGATCCTAAGTTGGTGGAATATGGCAGAGCTATTATCAAGGCTTTTGGTATGAGAGAGCGTTTTTTCCATATTGAATTTTTCAAGGAAGGTGACGATTATATCGCCATTGAATACAATAACCGTATGGCAGGTGGTTTCACAGTTGAAGCCTATAACTACGCCCATTCCATTGATCTTTTCCGTGATTATGCCAATGTTGCAACAGGTGGTACAGTTGAGGAACGTAGATTTGAACCACAATACTGCTTGGTAGCAACTCGTCGTGATACAACTGACTATGTTCACTCTGCAGATGACATTCATCAGAAATTCGCTGGTAAGATTAAAACCGTCAAACGCATGCCAGATGCCTTTGCAGAATTGCAAGGAAATGATGCCTACCTCCTTGTGACAGAGAGCAAGGAAGAGTTGGATGAAATGATTGCCTACATTGGTCTAACAAAATAAAACTAACTGTAAGACGCCAGAAATGGTGTCTTTTCATTTTCTTACAAAGCTGTAAGTTATCATATCAGAACTGTAAGGGAGCGAGGTAGTAATATTTTCTATAATAGACTCATAAGAAAACGAAAGAAGGGAATCATATGTCATTCAAATTTTTACAAGCAAAGAGAATAGAAGAAAAGGTATTCTCAGAAAAAGAGAAGATTGAACTCATGGAACAAGCTACATTCTTGGAAGAGCTAGACCATGATTTGCAAAGTATGCGATTTATGGCATACTAGAGGGAGGAAACTATGAAAAAGAAAGCATTTGGCTTGCTGGCTTTGGGCAGTATAATGCTAACTGCTTGTTCTTCCTCTTCAGCAAGCCTTAGCTTTGATGAGGGCTATCAGACCTTTCATTACAAAGGAAAAGACTATGCCGTTAGCAAACAGGAAGTTGCCGAAGATAGTATTCAAGGAACAGAAGTTCAGTTTATGGAATGGCCTGTTGTCAAAGAAGAAGGGGCAGTGAAAAAGACGGTATCCTTGAATACTCTCTATGTAACCACTAACAAGGAATGGGCCATCGGTGTCCAGGATGGTTACTATAAGGTAGATTTAGAAGAAAATGTTGCTGAATCAGACCGAATCGACTATCAAAGTGTACTTGAGAATGTTGATTTTACTCAAGAAATCAATTAGGAGTTTATATGTTATTAGAAATCAATCATTTAAAAAAAGTTTACAAAGACGTTACCACTGTTGATATTGAAAAGATTACTGTACGAGAAGGAGAAATCTACGGCTTTCTTGGACCAAATGGTGCAGGTAAGACAACTACGATGAAAATGATTCTATCACTTGTCACTCCGACTTCAGGTGAAATTTTTATTAATAAAAAAGACATTCGAAATGACAAAAAATACCTAAATCAGATTGGATCTATGATAGAAGAACCGTCCTATTATCCTAATTTAACTGGATATGAAAATTTATTAGTGTTTCAAAAAATGGTGGGATTTGATAAAAATAATATCCGGCCAACATTGGAGCTCGTTGGATTAGCTGATGAAAAAAATCGAAAAAAATTAGTTAAGGCCTATTCTCTTGGTATGAAACAGCGACTTGCCTTAGCATTTGCTTTAGTGAAAAAGCCGAAAATCTTATTATTAGATGAGCCCACAAATGGTCTTGATCCAGCTGGTATTCATGAAATTCGTGAATTAATTGTTCAATTAGCCAAAGAAAAAGGTCTGACTGTCTTTATTTCCAGTCACATTCTTCCGGAAATTGAACACATTGCAGATCGAGTTGGGATTATCAATCATGGTCGTCTTGTCTATGAGGGAGAAATTGAAGCTATTAAGTCAAATACTTGGATTGAAATTGGCGGTGATTTTTCACAGAAAAATATTGTTCAGACCTTAGTTGAACTTGGAACGGTAGAAATTTTGAGTGCATCCGAAAGTCAAGTAACTTTAAGGGATTTGGATAACGATCGGTTAGCAGATCTGGTGAGCTATTTAATAGAAAATGGATACCGAATATTCCGAGTGGTTAGAGAAAGTGAAACTCTTGAAGATATTTTCCTAAATCTAACAAAGGAGGCGTAAGATGAATGGTGTTTACATTGAATGGCTAAAAAGTAGACGAACAAAATCTATTTCAATTGTCATTATTTTGATGTTGGTTGCTACACTTTGGAATATTGCAACTTTTATCTCTGCTTTCTCTTCACATCCAGAGTTAAGAATGGCTGGAACCTTGTTTAGTAATCAGAATGTCAATCTACTTATGTTCCCGATTGCAGTTTGTGTGTTTGCTAGTCGAATTGTAGGGAATGAACATGAAGGGCAGACCTTTAAACTACAAATAGCTAATGGTCAAAGCCTAACAGCCATTTTTCGTGATAAATTCTTTTTTATGCTGGTTTCCTTTGTTATTATGTCTGCTATCGAAATTATGATTATTTATCTTTTCGGAACACAGGCAGGAATCTCTATTTCTTTGCAGATTATTGGTATTCAGTTTATTGGGCAGATACTTGCAATATTTTCATTGATTTGTCTTTATCTGACCTTGGCCATGATTCTTGAAAAGCAGGGGATTCTGTTAGCTCTAGGACTTTTAGGTGGTTTTCTAGGAATTATCTTAAACCCAAAAAGTTATGGTTTTACCAGTTTACTTAACCCAATCACTGGCTCAGGAAGTCTTGCGCCTTATAAATATCAATTTCTGGGTGACGGCACAATTACCTATAATTTAGATAGTCAGTTGCTTGAGAAAATCGTCTGTTATGCCATTTACTGCTTGATACTCTACCTTTTGGCGGTTCTAATATTAAGAAAGAAAGGGAACTAAGATGAAAGATTACTTCTTAGCTGAGTGGACAAAAACAAGGAAAATTCAATTATTAGTCATTGGGATTGCCTTTTTGAGTTTCTCTAGTATGATAGGATTGGGTATCTATTTTGCTAATCGTGATGTTTTAATCGACGGAACTCAATCTTTGGTTCTGTGGGGACAACTGACCTTTTACAATAGTACCTTACTTTATCCTCCTATGTTAGCCATTATTGCAGGTCTCTTACTAGTTCCTGAATTTGAGCGAAAAACTCTTGACATGCTAAAGGCTAATCAAGTTTCTATGAGGAAATTATATTTAGGAAAATTAATGAGCAGTTTTCTTCTTATTCTTCCAATTCAACTCTTATTGCTGCTGATTTTTATAGTTGCGGCTAAAATTGACGGCATTTCATTTGACCTTAGTTTAACCACACATGTTAAATGGATTGCTTTATCGCTTTTGTCTTCCTTTCCAATTATTACACTCCAATCCTATATCACTGTAAAAACTCGAAATTTCAGTAAGGGAGTCGGTGTTGCTACCATTGGTAGTATGCTTAATTTTGTATTAATTTTTATCAATGAAAGTTTTACGAAATTTTTCCCTTACTCTCAACCGATGATTGGATTACGGAGTAGGGCATTGCAAGATATGACATTTTTAGAATTTATCTTATTTATTACAGTGAATATTGTGTTTAGTTTTATTTTTTATCAGTTAACTATCAAGAATTTGGAAAATAGTAAATAAAAACCTTTTACAATTTCATGTATTTCTTTTATAAAGCTGATAATTAGAAACTCAATTTCATGGGATTTAGTACCAAAGAAAATTAGCTATACTAAATCAAGTTAATTTTGCCAAAGAAAACAATTAGGAGTTTGTATGTTATTAGAAATCAATCATTTAGAAAAAGTTTACCGTACGCGCTTTTCAAAAGAGGAAACTCGTGCTTTGCAAGATGTGGATTTTAAGGTAGAAGAGGGCGAGTTTATCGCCATCATGGGTGAAAGTGGTTCAGGTAAGACGACTTTGCTCAATATTCTAGCAACCTTGGACAAGCCAACTCGTGGCTCTGTTCTTTTGAACAATCAAGATATTACCAAAATCAAGGAGAGCGAGCTGGCCGATTTTCGCTTGCGTAATCTTGGCTTTGTCTTCCAAGATTTTAATCTCTTGGACACCCTGTCCATCCAAGACAATATCTTTTTACCTCTGGTATTGGCACGTACTGGCTATGAGGAAATGGAAAAACGTTTGAAAGTTTTGGCGCCAAAACTGCGGATTCAAGATTTGCTGAAAAAACGTCCTTTTGAACTTTCTGGTGGACAAAAGCAGCGCGTGGCCATTGCTCGTAGTTTGATTACCCAGCCACAGATTGTCCTAGCGGACGAACCGACAGCTGCCCTAGATTACCGCAATTCGGAAGACTTGCTGAATTTGTTTGAAGACATCAACTTAGACGGGCAAACCATTCTCATGGTGACTCACTCAGCCAACGCAGCTAGTCATGCTAAGCGAGTACTCTTTATCAAGGACGGGCGGATTTTCCACCAATTGTACAAGGCAGGTAAGAGCAATCAAGACTTTGCCAAGGAAATTTCGCTCAATATGTCTGCACTTTTAGGGGGTGAGTAGATGTTTTACCTCAAACTTGCTGGGCAAAATATCCGAAAATCCATGGGTGTTTTTGCTCCATTCGTTTTAGCCAGTCTTGTGCTATTTACTCTGATTTGTTCCATGTTCTTACTCATGCTAAGTCCAGTTATGGAGACCATGGGCTCTGGTGCCATTTCTATCGGTCTTGGTGTTGTTGTTCTGACCATTTTCTCGGTCATTATTGAGATTTATAGTTTTAATTTCTTGATGAAACAACGGGCGAGAGAATTTGGTCTCTATAACATGCTGGGGATGAACAAGAAAAAAGTAGCCTTGATAGCCAGCCTCGAATTGATAATGATTTTCTTGCTAGTTGTGGTTCTTGGTTCTGTCTTAGCTGGTGTGTTTGCCAATGTTCTCTACTTGATTTTTGTGAATTTGACCAATTATAGTGACTTACACTTTAGTATTTCACCTCTGGCATTTGCCATGACCGCCTCTCTCTTTGCTGGTATCTTCTTTCTCTTGGAATTGCTAGCTATTCGGACCATTGGCAAGACCAGTCCACTGATTTTGTTCCGAGCTAGTGAAAAAGGAGAGAAGGAGCCAAAAGGCAATGTTCTTCTAGCTGCTCTTGGTGTAGTGGGACTGGGTATTGGATACTACCTATCACTTTCATCTAAAGCAGAAGGTGTAGCTCTTATCTTTCGGTTCTTTATCGCTGTGCTCTTTGTCATTGCGGGGACCTATCTGTTCTACATCAGTTTTATGACTTGGTATTTGAAGGCTCGTCGGAAAAACAAGCGGTATTTCTATACGCCAGAGCATTTCATTACCACCTCGCAGATGATTTTTCGGATGAAGCAGCACGCAAAGGGTTTGGCTAATATTACGCTACTTGCGGTCATGGCCTTTGTGACCATTGCAACAACGACTTCACTTTATACTGGCATGTCAAGCATGACAAGTGGTCTTTATCCAAAGGAAACATCTATTACCTACAAAGTTGCGGATAGAAGTCAGGGTGAAAGTGCCTATCAGCAATCGGTGCTCAGCCATTTTCCAGAAAAAGCGGAAGATAGTCTGTCCTACCTGACCTACCAAGCTGGTCTGGTCTATGATGGTGGGAAAGAGATTGTCATTAGTCCAGAGACTATTGCCAATAAAGAGATTGTCATTAGTCCAGAGACTATTGCCAATCCAAACTTTAGCAAGATGGCCTTTACCTACTTCATCACCCAAGATGATTTCAGGAAGTTGGGCAATGACCTGCCAGAGCTGGCTGCCAATCAAGTTGCCTTTATGCGTCCGAGTGAAAAACCATTGCTGAAGAAGCTTGTTTTGGGCGATCATACCTTTGAGAATGTAGCCAATCTTGACCAGGCTATTTTCCCAGACATCACCAATACGCTAAATGCCGCCGTTATGGTAGTCAGTGATGACACTGTATTGAATACTGTTCGTGAGTATTATGAGTCCAATAATCCGCAAGGCTATCAGGTTAGCCTGGACTACCGTGTCTTTACCGACTTGACTGATGAAGAGGTTACTTCAATTGGTGAGCAAACTGGGGACTCTTATAATATCAACGATGCAAACGGAGAATTCCTAGGATATGCTATGCAAAAATCCGATTTCAACAATTTACTGATGGGCTTTAGAGGCGGTTTCCTCTTTACAGGTTTCTTGCTGGGAATTAGTTTCCTACTGGGTGCAGCCTTGATTATCTACTACAAGCAGTACTCGGAAGGGCATGAAGACAAGAAATCCTACAAGATTCTACAAGAAGTGGGCATGAGTGCAACAGCAGTCAAAAAGACCATTAACTCGCAAACACTTACGGTCTTCTTTATGCCACTAGCTATGGCGACCTTGCATTTCGTGATTTCTCTTGTTATGCTTAAGCAAATGCTATTGACCCTTGGTGTCACCTCTTCGCTTATGATTTATACCGTCAGCGGAATTACCCTACTGGCAGTCGCTCTGATTTACTTTGTCATTTACAAGTGGACTAGTCGCACCTATTACCGCATTATTGAACGGTAGAAGAAGTCTCGCCTTGTGCGAGATTTCTTGCATTTTCAGGGAAAGGGTGTTACAATGGTAATACCAAAGGAATACTCGAAGAGGTGAGAAAATGGCAGCTATTACATTGAAAGTTTCTGAGCAGGACAAGCTCTTTATGCAGGCTATGGCAAAGTTTGAAGGTGTGAGTTTGTCAGAACTCATTCGGACTAAAACCCTTGAAGCCCTTGAAGACGAATACGATGCGCGTGTGGCAGACCTTGCTTGGGCAGAATACCAAGAAGACTTGGCGAATGGCATTGAGCCGATAAGCTGGGAGGAAATGTTGGAAGAGTTGGGGTTGACGGATGAAGACCTGTTATAAACTCGTACCGACCAGTCGTTTTATCAAACAGTTGAAAAAGTTGGACAAATTTACCCAAAAACAGATTACCAACTACCTGTCTAGTCATGTGACCGACAACCCCAGACAATACGGAAAAGCCTTGACTGCCAATCGTTCTGGCCAATGGCGCTATCGTATCGGCAATTACAGGGTCATCGTCAGCATTGAGGATGATAAATTGATCGTAACAGCTCTTGAAGTCGGGCATCGAAAAGAAGTATATAAATAAAAAAACAAGACTTGTGTCCTGGCTTTTGCAGAATGAAGAAGATGAAAAAAGAGAAGATTTATATTGTTGAAGACGATGAGATGATTGTACAGCTCTTGAAGCAACATTTAGGCAAATCGTATCAGGTTGCCAGTGTGCAAAATTTTCGGGCAGTCAGTCAAGAAGTGGTTGAGTTCCAACCAGACCTGGTCTTGATGGATATTAGCCTGCCTTATTACAATGGGTTTTACTGGACGACAGAAATTCGGAAATCCATGACCATGCCGATTATTTTTATTTCGTCTAGTGATGATGAGATGAATGCAGTTATGGCTATGAACATGGGTGGGGATGATTTTATTTCCAAGCCTTTTTCAATTGGGATTTTGGATGCTAAAATCGCAGCCTTCTTACGTCGGGTCAATCAATTTAGTAAGACAGCGGATCTGCAACTGGATCAGTTTAAACTCAGTCCTGACGGGCGCTTTTCTGACGGCAAATCCAGTATCCAGCTATCTCCGACAGAGACGAAAATTTTAACGCCACTTATGCAACAGGTTGGGCAGATTGTGAGCAAGGAAATCTTGTTGGAAAGCTTGTGGGAGAACGAAGAATTTATCGACCAAAATACACTCAATGTCAATATGACCCGACTACGCAAGAAAACAGGTGAACTGGGTTTTGACCGCATTCATACAGTGCGGGGAGTGGGGTATCTTGTCAAATGATAGCCAAATTTTTAAGAGAATACAGGAGTTTATTGCTAGCCTACCTCTTGCTAGTTTGCGGTTTTATCCTGCTTTTCTATCTCTATCGGCTTCCCCTTACATTCTTGTACCAAGCTCTGCTATTTTCCTTGAGCATCTTGATTCTTTTCAGTCTTGGTCTCTATTGGAAATTCCGCCAGCGAATGCAAGCCTTGGAAAATCTAACAGATAAGGACCTTGCGTTGCTGGATAAACCGTCTGATCTGGCCTATTTACAGGTCCTTTCAACGGAAAAGGAGCAGTGGCAGGAGCAGTTATTGGCCTATAAAACGCGTGAAGAGGATTTGCAGGCTCTGGTAAAAATGTGGTCCCACCAGATGAAGGTTCCTTTGGCTGCCCTGTCCCTCATGAGCCAGACGGACAATTTGCAACAGGCAGATGTTGACCAACAATTGCTGCGCTTGGACAATTACATGGCTAATTTGCTCAATTATCTCAAGTTGTCCAATCAAGCTTCGGATTTTCGCTTTGAAATGGTCCAAGTAAGAGAAGTAGTGGTGGATTTGGTCAAGAAATACCGGCAACAATTTCTGCAACGCGAGATAAGTGTCGCTATAGATGGGGATTGGCAGCTGAAAACAGACCGCAAGTGGCTGAGTTTTGCCCTATCGCAAGTCTTAGACAATGCCCTGAAATATAACAAAACAGGTGGTTCAGTGACCATTGCCTTGGACAAGGGAATCACGATTTCTGATACAGGATTAGGCATTTTACCAGAGGATATTCCGCGCCTTTTTGACGAAGGTTTTACGGGCTATAATGGACGTGAACACCAGAAAGCCACTGGTTTTGGCCTCTATCTCACCAAGCGCGTCTTGCACCAGCTAGAATTAGATATTGATGTGGACAGTCAGGTTGAAGTTGGGACAAATGTGCGGATATTTAAATCAGATTAAGAGTTTGCAACCGCCTCCAAAAGTGCTATACTAAGGATAGTATTTCATTGGAGGTTTTTTATGTCTCATCATGTTTTGCAAAATGGATCCGACATTCGCGGGATTGCCATTGCTACTGACGAATACGCTGTTAAATTGACGCCCCAAGCAACCAAGGAAATTGTTAGAGGGTTGATTCATTGGCTGACCCAAAATCAGGAATTGTCCACGCTCTATAAAGAAGGAAAATTGACCATTGGTATCGGTCGTGATAGCCGTCTGAGCGGTCCAGATTTGGCAGATGCTTTTATTGAAGAAGCTGTTGGTCTGGGGGTTCAGGTGATTGACTTTGGTATGGCCACAACGCCAGCTCTCTTCATGAGCACCCAGTATCCGCAGTTTGCCTGCCACGCAGGGGTGATGATTACTGCCAGCCATCTGCCTTATTATTTTAATGGTCTCAAGATTTTTTCGCAAAATGGCGGAGCGGAACACGAGGATATTGACTATATCTTGTCGCATACGGAGGCATTCCCAGCCTTAAGTCTGGGAAGTCTGACCCATGCGGATCTGATTACGCCTTATGCCCAAGATTTGGTTGATAAGATTCGTACAGCCTGCGATGGTCAAGACAAGCCGTTGACCGGACTCAATATCATCGTCGATGCTGGAAATGGTGCAGGCGGTTTCTTTGCGGAAAAAGTTTTGGCCGAGCTGGGAGCTGATACAACGGGTTCACAGTTTTTAGAACCGAACGGCACCTTCCCTAATCATGTCCCAAATCCCGACAACAAAGAGGCCATGGAAAGTATTCGTCAAGCAGTACTTAAACAAGGTGCCGACTTGGGCATTATCTTTGATACAGATGTGGACCGCGCTGCCTTGGTTACCAAGTCAGGACAAATTCTCAATCGTAACAATCTAATTGCTGTCTTGGCTCAAATTACCTTGTCCGAGCATCCGGGTACGAGCATTGTCACCAATTCCCCAACCTCAGAACACCTAAAAGATTTTATCGAAAGTCTGGGTGGCAAGCAAATTCGCTATATTTCAGGTTATCGTAATGTGATCAATCGCGCCATTGCTGCCAACCAAGCTGGTGTGGATTGTCAATTGGCTATCGAGACGTCAGGTCATGCAGCCTTTAAGGAAAATTATTTCTTGGATGACGGTACCTATGTGGCTGCCAAAATTCTCATGCTTCTGCCTCAGTTGCAAAAGGATGGCAAGTCCCTGGATGATTTGATTGCACAGCTGAAACAACCTTTAGAAACGCAGGAAGTGCGCTTTAAGTTGGAAGTTGAAGATTATCGCGCGCTAGGTGAGCAAGTCATTGCCGACTTGCAAGCGACATCCATTGCCGGTTTTATTTTCAATCCAGAGAATGAAGAAGGAGTGCGCTTTGATGTGACAGCCCCTTATGGAGACGGCTGGTTCCTTCTCCGCATGAGTCTCCACGAACCGCTCCTGGTCCTTCAAATTGAAAACGACCAATCAGGTTATATGCCGAGCATTTTGAAACGTTTGTCTGAATTCTTGGACGGCTATCCAGCTGTTAATCAGACCAAATTAAAAGAATTAGCATAATTAGATGAAAGTCAGCCACTTGGTTGGCTTTTTGGTGTTTTTCTGGCTAGTTTTAAGCAGTTTTAGAAACATTTACAAGATTTTTTCTTAAATTTTCACACAAAATGCTTGACTTATCAATAATTAGTGATATAATAGGATTACAGAAAGAAAGTGAGGTACTTAACATGACACTCGTTTCAAATCCTACTCAATTAATTAGCGCTTTGGACAATAATGAAAAAGAAGTTGTTATCACACGTACCATGACTTTTGCAAGTTCCATCTATCTTCCAGCTGGTATCGACATCAAAGGTCAAGCACAAGAAAATGGCGTTCTGCCAACTGTATTCTTTTCACATTCTGATGGTTTTATCTTGAAAGGCGATGCTAAGATTTCTGATTTAACAATCTCAGCTCTTCAAGATAAGAAAGCTATTTCACTTGTGCCACAACAAGTTCGTGACAACTTTGGTCAAATTTCACTTGAAAACTTGATCGTGGACGGTCAAATTTCAATGATTTTCCGTGCACCAACCATGACTGCACATGTCGACACACACAACGTCTTGGTTCGCAAAGCAGATACGCGCACCTACCTTGAGCAACCACAAAAATATGGCGTAAACGTCCTGCAAGGTGCTTATACCCTTTACAATTTTAACCCCGATGCTAACAGTAAGATTACAGCAGCTATCAGTGAATTGAACGTCGGTCAAGACGGTCAACCTGTCATCGGATCTGGTGTCTTTGTTTCAGGTTTCAATGATGCTGGTGGTCAAGTTGTGATGGATAAAATGGTCTTGGGTTCAGTTTATTCTACTGGTCTCCTTCCTCAAGGTGCGGCAGATTTCATCACCGGTGGTGTCTTTGTTGTCTATGGTGCCCATGTTCACGAATTGTATCAGCTCGGTAAAACCGTTACTTACGGCGTCAATGACATGGTCTTGGATGCTTGGGGAACTGTTGACAAATGGGTCGTAGAAGATGAAGTGATTTCCTACGGTCAATCTGGTGTTGGTTTCGTAAACTTCGGTAAAGTCAATGATTTCCAAGCGAAAAAAGCCATTTCTACCTACGGTGTCGGAGCTCGCGCCTACAATCAATACGATGGTACCTTGAAAATCGGTCATTTTGCTGAAATCAATACCTACAATGACGGTGCTGTTGGTATTCAAATTTCCAAAGAAGTCGGTGAACTGCATATTGAAGGCGATATTACGACCCACGGTGGTGTTGGCCAATCTCTTGTAAAAGGTGTCAACGTGGATCTTCCAGCCTATGCCTTTTCTATCAAAGATGGCGGTTACCTTCATAAACTTCATGTCAAAGGCTCTATCCTTAGCCACGGTGATAATGTTACAACTGTCACTATGGAAGATGGCAGTCGTTTAGACCAAGTCGCAGTGGATGGTAAAGTCGCTGCACTGGGCAACAATAGCAAAACCTTCAGCGATGAAACTGTTGAGAAACGATTTTAAGAATGAAGCTAAACGAGACTAGGATTTCCTGGTCTCGTTTTTAGTAGTAAATTCCGATTAGAAAATTGGCATAGAAAAATGAGATTGGTAGTCCAACCTCATTTTTTTCTTCTGAAAGCAAGTTGTTGCAAGAGCGAGATAATTGGTCCAGTGAAGAGCATGGCAATAATTGTTCCTTCGCGAATTCCTAGAAATGGGTTACCAAAGAGGAAAGAGAGAAGAAGCGCTGTTACAACCATTCCAATATCACAGGCCAATTTGACGCTAGAAAATGGTTTATTGGTCACTTGGGCAATAGTTTTGGGCAACCCTTCGCCCGGCATGACAATCGTATCCGCATTGACCTCAACAATGACACCGATTGCCAAGATAAAGACAGAGATAATCAAGACAATCAACTGGACTGGATAAGATTTACTGGACAAGATTGGAGCGAGCAGACCGTAGAAAAAGTTAATAAACAAGCCAAACAAGGTTCCGGGTATTAACTGAATGAGGTAAGGAATTGCCTCGCTCATCTTCTTTGGTCTAGCCAAGACGAGCTGAAAAACAACTAGCAGGGCTAAGAAGAGCGCCGTGTTCAGACCGATGGATGAACCCATAGATTCTGAGACGACGTTGGGCACAGCAGCAATCGGAGACGTGCCGAGCAGGGATATTTTTGACATGGCAACAGCAATGGCCATGATTGTGATTCCAATAACAAATTTTATGATTTTCATAATTCTATTTTAATACAATATCGACAAAAATCAAGCATTAACTCACTAATTAGTAGATTTGTTATTTATGTTTGCATAAAATAAATTATGTAAATCACAGTTTATCCAATGCATTTTTTTGCTCATCATTGACAATATGGGTATACAAATCAGTAACTTGCGTATTGGCATGCCCCAGTTGATGGCTGACCAAGACCTGCGACTTGGTTGCATCGTAGAGTCTGGTCGCAAGCGTGTGGCGGAGTTTGTGGGGCGTTACACGAATTTTGAAATCAGACGAATACTTGGCAACCATTTTTTCAATAGAAGAGGCATCCATGCGATTGGGTATCCCACGATATTCGGAAAGAAAGAATGCGATGTCAGTCTTTTCAGCCTTATAGCGTTGCTGCCGGATGGTCATATAGGCTTCCAGATAGGGCTTGGCAAAGCCAGCAATATTAACAGAATCCCGTTTACCACCTTTTCGAGTGACTTCGATGATCATCAATTTTAGATTAACATCCTTGAGGTCCAAATTGACGGCCTCAGACAGACGGACGCCAGAGGCCAAGAGCAGGGCAAGAATGGCTAAATCACGCTCCTTATTTTTTCGGAAAGAAGATTTTGCACGGTTGGAAAGTTTATTTTCGTATTCTGTGTCCACGTATTCCAGAAATTCCATGGTTTCGTCGCCCAAAAAGAGTTTCTGCTTGATATTTTCCGCCCGGGCAGCCAAGGTTTCTTTTTTCTTCTTGGTCGACACCTTTTTCATGACATTGCGGTAGAAGTAGGGCTCACCCTGATCATTTTCCACTTCTTCGGTTAAATACTTGAAGAGACTAGAAAGTGCCGACAGAGTGCGGTTTATGGTGGTCTGCGACACACCATTCTGCGTGGTATTGGCGTTCAGTAAGGGACGCTCCCGTAGATAAAGAATGAAGGCTTCCATATCTTTTTTGGTCAAATGTTCCAGAATATCCAACGGAATATCAGCAATCCGTTCCACAGATACCAAATCTGAATCCTGTAACCACTCAAAAAAACGACGATATTCTTTGAGGTATTCATAAAGGGTTGTAAAACTATAGGGAACCGCCAACTTGGATTGGTAATAATCCAAGACATACCAAGGCATGATTTCTTTCAATTCCTCAATTTTTTCCAATAATAATTCACGACGCATGATGATTTCTCCGAGATATTTTATTTAAAATTAAGTATTGTATTTTGGAAGAATTTTCAGCCTTCGTATTTATTTTGAAATTATAAAGTACATATATTCGGCAAAAATTTTTTCTAGTTATCATACCAGTAGTATACCATAGTTTTATATAAGTTTCAAGAAAATTATAGTTTTTCGGAAAGATGTTATATAGATTTTCAATTTTATAACCAAAAAAAATTTTTATGGCTAAACTGGAATTTCTAGATACCCTCATTTTTCTAGTTTGATAATAGATATGTATAAATTCTGAGGTGGTTAAATTTATGCTAAATTTCATACCTATCAATCCTGACAACTGGCGAATTCCGCTTTCCATTTTTCCTTCACAGACAGGCTTTGTTGCTGATAAGATGACCACGCTGGCTCAAGCTTTTGCCTACCGTGAATTTAATAGCCAGGCTTATTTGATTTATGACCATCAATTGCCTGTCGGTTTAATCATGTATCACGATTTACCTCAAGTCCAAGCCTATCACCTATCAGAATTTTTCATTGATAAACATTACCAGGTTCAGGGCTATGGTCGACAAACTATGAATCAATTTTTAGACAATATTCGTAGAGAAAAACGTTTTTCAGCCGTTGAATTATGTATCCTTGAAAACAATGATTTAGCAAGAAAACTATATGGATCCCTTGGATTTGTGGAAACGGGTGATGCTGACGGAGATGAAATAGTATTTCGTTTGAATTTATAAAACCCAACATTTGCATATTAAATATTATGTAAACTATTTTTTATTTATTTGATAACTGCATCATTAACTCCATAGCCGTTTCTTGATTACGGAGATAGACCTTGATGCCTGTTGATTTGACCCGTTTTGTAAAGGCACTTTGACTGAGTTTCAGTTTCTGAGCTAGGGATTTTTGCTTAAAATGTTCAGAATAAATGCCAGTCTCTACCAATCTTAGGATGAATTGCTTTTGCGAATGACTCCACCGATCTCGCATAAAATCGCTGGTCGCTAAAAGACTGTTAATGACCTTGTCAATATGGGGATAGTCGGAAGAAAATCCGTTGGCTCTACTTCCGTAATCGTCTTGTGTCTGGATCAAAGTTAGAGCTTTCTCAGCCTCACGCTGAGCTTGAGAATTGCTTGAGAAAATGCTGGTTTTCTGCACTGCATCATCCAGCTCACCCAAACCAATTCCTATTTGCAACTGATAACCTTCGGCCAGAGACAGATGTAAATAATCAAGAATTTGCAATAAATCCGCGTTGGGTTTGACTTGAGCCTCTAGCAGTCCACCTCTATGGAGAGTAAAATCAGTCAATAATTGACTAGCATAAACCTGATTTAGACGACTAATAATCGTGAGAATGTTTATTTCTGTTTGTGATTGGCTTGATAAAGGTGTAATCTGGCCAGTAATCATCATCATTTTATTCATCATTCCATTTTAATGGAAAAATATAAAAATGTCCATTAAAATGGAATTATTTAAAATATTTATTATGTAACTAGGTCATTACTAAACTTCTATCAAGACTGAAAGAAACTATACTAGCACTTCCCTGACTTTTTTACATTTTACATATTAAAACCCAGCTAAATGGAATAATCAGTCTAGCTGGGTTTAGTTAGTTCATTGTTGTATGTATAAATATAGATGAATGGAAGATTCTAGCGATTTGCCCAGGCGATATCAAGATTTATAGTCTCTTGAGTTGTATATTGTGCGCGATATGGATTCCAAATTAAATTAGCTACTGACGAAACATTCTCATTAATATAATATCCATCGTATTGTGTCAATCCATGAAGTTCAATGATATCATTAAGTTTTTCAGCGTAGGCTGTATCTGTTGCGTATGTACCAGTTAAAGCATTAGTAGCATCCAAGTAGCTACTGGTGTTGGAACGCCAAACACTGTTAAAGTGAGGTTGGCGAACAATATTTACGTAATCAGCTAAAGACTCATAATAACTTGGATAAGTACGAAAATAATCAACGATATCATAGGTATTTCCATATCCACCATCTTCCCATGTTTGAAGGGATACAGATTGTCCATTGTATACTCCCTTGATACCAAATAAGTTATGGTACAGGGAAATTGATAACCCAGATTATCCATAATTAGATTCATGTATAGCCTGTGCAATCATGACAGATGGATACAAATCATAGGTGTTGGCTAATTGCTGCGCAGATGGTGCAACTGTATTGGTGAATTGTTGTCTATAATCTGCCACTACATATTCTGTAGCTTCAGCCTGTCGAATCGTCTTATTCCAAAATACAAATAAACTAATCGTTAAAAAGACAATACCACTGCCAGTAATATTGAGAGAGGATGTTTTTTCATTGATTGAAAATATTGACCTCTTGAATACTGCATAATACCTAAATCCTTTTTCATAGTTTAATGGTAATCATTATACAATTTTCAGACATTAATACTCAAGATAGTTTACTTTATAACTTATATTACAAAAAAAGTTTACATAACATTCGTTATGCAAACTTAATTGTTAGTTATTCTTCTACCCATACGGAAACCGAGCCTGGATTGACATAGAAACGCCCCCATCCATTTTCATCTAATTGAACGGTGTCTTGTCGATGACCGGTTGCATCTACAAATACTTTTCCAGCATTTAAAGTTCCCATATCCATGTCTTTGTATCCTTCATCTGCATTGCTGATAACGCAGGCTAGACCTTTAGGATGCTCATTATCCCCTTGGCAAACCCAACCAATACAATTTGGATGATCGAGATAATCAATCTGTGGACCGTAGGTATGATGTTGACGGATAGCAAGTAATTTATCCAAGATTTCATTGAAGGCAGCTTGTCCAAATTCACCTGAAATACCGTAATAATCACCGTAGAATAAGGTTGGCAATCCTTGTTGACGTAGCAAAATTAAGGCGTAAGCAGCTGGTTTGAACCAATCTGCGACTGTTGATTCTAGCGCCTGTCCACGTTGTGTATCATGGTTTTCGACAAATGTAACGGCAAAATCAGGCTTTGTTTTCACCAAGCTACCATCAAAAATGGTCCGTAAATCGAAAGATTGCCCTTCATTACCCGCCTGAAAGAAATTCATGTGGAGCGGAACGTCCACCAAGTCAAGTTGGTAATCTGTACCGTCGATATAACTTTGACTATCTACTTCACTGTCTTTCCAATATTCTGCGAAAGCATACAGGTCAGGTTTAACTTCTTGTCGGATAAATTCCATAAAGGAAGCGATAAAATCTTCCCCAATATGCTTGGCAGCGTCAATCCGAAAGCCATCAACCTGAGTTGTTTCGATAAACCATTTTACCCAATCTTTGAGATGCTCTACTACTTCTGGGTGTTTGAAATCAATGTCATTGAACATCAGGTAATCGTAGTTCCCGTGCTCTCCGTCGACCTGATCTTGATTGGCCCAGCCCTTGTTCTCTCCTACGATTTGATAAATGCCCGTTTCATTGTGGGCGGCATCAAAATCAAGCCCTGTGAAATGGTACCAATGCCACTTAAAATCATTGTAGACATCGTTACGACCTTGGAAATCATAACCAGTATAACCCTTGATTTCATAGGGCTCAGAAAGACTTTCTTGCCGATTATCAGGGTTCATCCGACGAACTTGGAAGCTTTCTTGGTAGTCTCCACCAGCCTTGTGGTTGAGGACAATATCCGCAATCACTGCTATCCCTTGTTCGTTGAGAGCATGAATAGCAGCCAGATACTCATCTTTTGTTCCGTATTTGGTTGGAATGGTGCCTTTTTGGTCGAATTCTCCCAAATCAAACAGATCATAAATCCCATAGCCGACGTCATCTGGTCCTGTCGCTTTAAAGGCAGGTGGCGTCCAAACATGGCTAATTCCTAATTCTTTCAGATGCGGAGCGTCATTTTTTAGCCGATTCCAATGGTCGTGATCAGCAGGCAGATACCATTCAAAGTATTGCATTAATGTAGAACGTGTCATCAAATCTTCTTTCTATTTGTGGAGAACGAATTATTTACGCTTTTTCTTAGCTTTTTTCATCTTGTTGACTTGACGTTTCATGGCCTGCTCCATGGCAAATTTTCCAATCTTGCCTTTGAGCCCACCACCAAACATGGATGACATGTCAGGCATACCAGCCCCGCCCATCAGTTGGCTCATATCGGGCATTCCGCTACCACCCATCATATCTTCTAAGGCAGACATATCCATATTGTTTGGCATATTTTTCGGAAGATTATTAGGGTTAATGCCCATCTGTTTCATCATTTTGCTCATGTCACCAGACATCATGCCTTGCATGAGGGATTTTGCTTGGTTGAAATCCTTGATAAATTTATTGACTTCGACAAAGCTATTCCCTGAACCTTCCGCAATCCTACGGCGACGGCTCGGAGTTAATAAATCCGGATTTTCTCGTTCTTCAGGCGTCATTGAGGACACAATGGCACGCTTACGAGCAATCTGTTTTTGGTCAACCTTTAGATTTGCCAGAGCTGGATTGGTTGACATACCAGGAAGCATTTTGAGCAAGTCTTCCATCGGTCCCATGCTTTGTACTTGGTCGAGCTGGTCAATGAAATCGTTGAAATCAAAGGTGTTCTCGCGCATTTTTTCCGCCAGTTCCAATGATTTCTTCTCGTCGTACTCCTTGCTGGCCTTTTCAATCAGCGTCAACATATCCCCCATACCGAGAATACGAGATGACATACGGTCTGGATGGAAGGTTTCGATGTCTGTGATCTTCTCACCAGTACCAGTGAATTTGATAGGTTGGCCAGTAATGTGACGAACAGAAAGCGCCGCACCACCACGCGTATCACCGTCAATCTTGGTCAAAATCACACCAGTGATCGCCAACTGGTCATTAAATTCCTTGGCAACATTAGCAGCCTCTTGACCAATCATGGCATCGACTACCAAAAGGATTTCATTTGGTTGGACAAAGTCTTTAATATCACGCAATTCCGCCATCAGGGCTTGGTCAATCTGCAAACGACCGGCCGTATCAATGAGGACATAGTCATTGTGGTTGGCTTTGGCTTGTTCTAAACCTTGGCGCACAATTTCAAGGGCAGGAACTTGGTTGCCCAATTCAAAGACAGGAACGTCAATCTGTTGCCCTAGCGTTTTCAACTGGTCAATGGCCGCTGGACGGTAAATATCCGCCGCAATCAAGAGAGGACGCGCGTTCTCCTCTTGCTTGAGTTTGTTGGCCAATTTACCGGTAAAGGTCGTTTTACCAGCACCTTGGAGACCAGCCATCATGATAACGGTTGGAATTTTCGGTGATTTGATAATCTCAGCCGTTTCCGAACCCAGAACCGCCGTCAATTCTTCGTCGACAATCTTGATGATTTGTTGAGCTGGATTGAGGGTATCGATGACTTCGTGGCCAATGGCACGCTCACGCACCTTCTTGATAAAATCTTTGACGACTGGCAAGGCTACGTCCGCCTCAAGCAAGGCCAAACGGATTTCCTTGGTCGCTTCTTGAATGTCGCTCTCGCTGATTTTTCCTTTTCCACGCAGATTTTTAAATACGTTCTGCAAACGCTGGGTTAAATTTTCAAAAGCCATGTGTTCTCCTTTTAATCTCGATTATCAATGCTGGTTAGGACAGAGATTTTTTCATGCAAAAACGCATCTTCTGGATATTTTTCCAAAATCTCATCGAAAATTTGGCTGCGCACAACATAGTCCGAGTACATGTGCAACTTCATTTCGTAGTCCTCTAGCAATTTTTCGGTTCGTTTGATGTTATCATAAACCGCCTGACGGCTCACCTGAAATTCCTCAGCTATCTCTGCTAAACTATAATCATCCGCATAATATAGCTCGATATAGTTCATTTGCTTGTCCGTCAATAAGGCAGCGTAGAATTCAAATAAGGCATTCATTCGGTTGGTTTTTTCAATTTCCATAAACTTTATTATATCAAAAATTCTAGCGTTAATAAATAAGAAAATCCGTTTCTAGTGGGAAAACGGATCATTTGTTTGCATAATTTTATTTACGTCTATTTAGAGAGTTTTAAGACGAGCGAAAATACTCAAAAACCTTTGACTTTTTTGTCAAAACCGTGTATAGGATGTACGGAGGTATCCTTTTATGAATATTGTGAAAACGCGTAAGGTGGGTAATTCACCGGCAGTAACCATTCCTAAAGAACTAGGCATTAGTGAGGGCAAAGAATTCCTTGTCTACAAAGGAGTTAACGATGTGATTGTTCTTGCGCCCAAAATCCCTAATCCCTTTGACAATATGGAACCCTTCATCATGGAAAATGACTTTGAGGGGGTGGTGTTACTCGATAATGAAGGTTGAATATATTCCTCAAAAGCAGGATATTATCTGGATTGATTTTGACACTTCTATTGGTAAGGAAATTCAGAATCGCCGTCCTGTTTTAGTTATCTCCAGTCAAAAATACAGCCGAGCAACAGGTTTCGTCGCTGTCTGTCCTATTACACACGGTGCAAAAACTTTAGAGAGCCGTGGGCTATCTGTGCCGATTGACTCAGAAAAAGTCAACGGATTCGTCAATCCTATGCAACTCTATACTTTTGATTTCATATCTAGGAATGCCAGCAAAATCACACAGTTAGATACTTGGACTTTCCAGAAAGTCGTTCAGCTTTACAATTATATTTTTGAATAGAGTCGAAAGGCTCTATTTTGCTTGCTCTTTTCCTAATTATTCTCCAAATAAAACTCAAAGCGTTCGCCAACGTACTGGCTGTTAACAAATTCAAAGGCCTGGCCGTCATCCAGGTAGGAAACCTGTCTCAGAGCCAAAATTGGCTGATTTTTACTGATGTCTAGGTAGTTAGCCACCTTCTCATTGGCCAGCCGTGCAAAAATGGTCTGCTTGCTGGTGCCGATTTTATAGCCATTGTCCGTCAAGGTCTTGAAGAAATGATTGGTCACTTCCTCCTTGGGAACGCTTTTAATCAGACGCTCCGGAATGCTGGCAACTTCATAAACGACAGGGACATTATCAGCATAGCGAACCCGTTCCATCCGGACGACATATTCCCCCTTGGTCAAGGCTAGCTGTTCAACTTCTTTCTCATTTGGTTTGGTTCGAGTATAAGACAAGAGCTTGCTACTCGGCTTTTTGCCCTGCAAGAGAACCAACTCTGTAAAGGAGGTCGTGCCGCGCATCTTTTCTTGAACCCGAGTGCTGGCCACATAGGTGCCGGAACCGACCTTACGCTGGAGCACTCCTTCTTCGACCAGGAGGGTGATGCCTTGGCGCAGGGTCATGCGGGAAACGCCGAACTCATCGGACAGGTCACGCTCGCTGGGCAGGCGCTGGCCAATCTTCCAAACACCCTGGTCAATCTGCTCCTTAATCTTATCGTGAATGGTAATATATGCTGCTTTCATTTGTCAAACCTCTCTTCGTCTAGTCTACCAAAATTAGACCAATTTTACAAAGGTCAGCTGTTTTTTATGAGTAAAAATAAGACATGCAAACAATGACTGGTAATCTGCTCAAATAAAACAAGTAAATTCAAGAAAAAAACGAACAGGGGATTTCAAAAAAATAGCCATAGTTTGGAAAACTGATAATTGACAAATATAGTTTGGAAAATGTTCGTATTTATGGTAAAATAGCTATCAGTATTTGAATGATTTTCAAATGGAAAGGGAAAAACATGACAAAACAAGATGTCCAAAAAATTATCGTTCTGGATTATGGTAGCCAGTACAACCAGCTGATTTCACGTCGCATCCGTGAATTCGGTGTCTTTTCAGAACTGAAAAACCACAAAATTACTGCTGAGGAGGTCCGCCAAATCAATCCGATTGGTATCGTTCTTTCTGGTGGGCCAAACTCAGTTTACGCGGAAAATGCCTTTGACATTGACTCAGAAATTTTTGAACTGGGGATTCCAATTTTGGGGATTTGCTACGGTATGCAGCTAATTACCCATAAATTGGGCGGTAAGGTGGTGCCTGCTAGCGAGGCTGGTAACCGTGAATATGGTCAGTCAACACTTGAACTCAAGGCTGAGTCTGCTCTTTTTGCTGACACTCCTTCTGAGCAATTGGTTCTTATGAGCCACGGTGACGCTGTGACGGAAATTCCAGCTGACTTCCACTTGGTCGGTCTGTCTGCGGATTGCCCTTATGCTGCCATTGAAAATACCGAACGCCGCATCTACGGTATCCAGTTCCACCCAGAAGTTCGTCATTCCGTATACGGTAACGACATCTTGAAGAATTTTGCCTTTGGTATCTGTGGTGCGCGTGGCGACTGGACCATGGAAAACTTCATCGAGACTGAAATCGAGAAAATCCGTGCAACTGTTGGCGACAAGAAGGTTCTTCTGGGTCTGTCTGGCGGTGTGGACTCTTCTGTTGTCGGTGTCCTTCTGCAACGTGCGATCGGTGACCAGTTGACTTGTATCTTCGTTGACCACGGCTTGCTCCGTAAAAATGAAGGTGACCAGGTAATGGAGATGTTGGGTGGCAAATTCGGTCTCAATATCATTCGCGTAGACGCTTCTAAACGTTTCCTAGATTTACTTGCTGGCGTATCTGACCCTGAGAAGAAACGTAAAATCATCGGTAATGAATTTGTTTACGTATTTGACGACGAGGCAAGCAAGTTGACAGATGTAAAATTTCTGGCTCAAGGCACGCTTTACACCGATATTATCGAGTCTGGGACGGATACGGCTGAGACAATCAAGTCTCACCACAATGTGGGCGGACTTCCAGAGGATATGCAATTTGAGTTAATTGAGCCGCTCAATACCCTCTTCAAGGATGAAGTACGTGCGCTAGGAACGGCACTCGGTATGCCTGATGAGGTTGTGTGGCGTCAGCCATTCCCAGGTCCTGGACTGGCTATCCGTATCATGGGCGAAATCACCGAGGAAAAACTCTACACTGTCCGTGAGTCAGACGCTATCCTCCGTGAGGAAATTGCCAAGGCTGGCCTGGACCGTGATGTGTGGCAGTATTTCACGGTCAATACTGGAGTTCGTTCGGTAGGTGTCATGGGAGACGGTCGTACTTATGACTATACCATTGCTATCCGTGCTATCACTTCTGTCGATGGAATGACGGCTGACTTCGCCAAACTTCCTTGGGAAGTTCTTCAGAAAATCTCTGTCCGCATCGTCAACGAAGTCGACCACGTCAACCGCATCGTCTACGACATTACAAGCAAACCACCAGCAACAGTTGAGTGGGAATAGAATAAGTTACTCAAAAAACCGCATGAAATAAAGTGTTTCATCGGTTTTCTTTTATCGTTAGCACCAGTTTAGCACCAAAATATAAAAACTACCAAAATTAATGGTAGTTCATCCTACTTAAAAGCAAATATATTCTTTCTCTCTTCTCCTACCCTATTTTGGTGCCTTGTCTGACAGGTTCAACAGCCGGAACGGCAAGCGGATTCCCTTCGTCTTTCTAGGCAGTCTGCTAACCTGCTTTGGACTGGTCCTTCTACCCTATGCGACCAGCCACAAACTTTTCTGGCTCTTCAATCTTGGCTTGGAACTTGTCTTATTTGCCATGTCCATTTCTCGGGCTCCTGCTATTGCCCTCGTGCCCGATTTGACACTCAAGCCTTTGCGTAGCAAGGCTAATGCCATCATCAATCTTATGGGTGCTGTCGGTGCAATTCTAACGCTCATTGCCCTAGCCCTGCTGGTCGATAAGTCAGACCAGCCTGACTATACTGACCTCTTCCTGACAGTTGGACTCATTTTGCTAGTCAGCTTTGCCATTCTCCGCTGGAAAATTGATGAGAAAAAAATGGCCATCCCAGTCCAAAATGAAGAGGAAGAGACTAGAGGAACAGGCGAGCCCGACAAGGAAGTCAATATTTCCCTCTTTTTCCTGCTGGTGTCCATCATCCTGTGGTTCATGGCCTACAACGGCATTACGACGGCTTTTTCACGCTATGCTATCGCTGTCTGGGAAATGGATGTTGGCCAGGTGGCACGCTCGCTCATGCTGGCTACTATTGCAGCAATCATTACCTATATTCCCTCTGGATTTTTAGGGACAAAAATCGGTCGCAGAAAGGCGATTTTATTAGGAATTTGCCTGTTTTCCACGACCTATCTTCTCGGTATCATCCTGACCACTTTTTCAGCCCTGGTCTATCTGTCTTTTGCTATTATGGGGGTGGGTTGGGCCTTCATCAATGTTAATTCCCTGCCTATGATTGTAGAGATGAGTCATGTTTCGGATGTGGGCAAGTACACTGGCATGTACTACACTGCCTCTATGGCGGCGCAGTTTGTGACTCCCATTTTGTCTGGTTTTCTCATGGAGGTGCTAGGATTTGGTGCCCTCTTTCCCTATACCCTCCTCTTCTCCATCCTGTCCTTGCTGACAATGATTTTGGTCCGGCACGGGGATAGTTCCTAGAAAGGTTGCTATGGTTTATTTACTCGGAATCCTCATTCTCATAGGTTTATTGATTTTTTTGCTCAAACCTCGCATGGGGCGGGTTGACTTTGGTCCCTTTCTGGGCTGGGATTATGCTCACAGGGGTTTTTATGATAATAGCGGAGATGTACCGGAAAATAGTCTGTCAGCGCGCGTAACCAGCTATCTGGACAGCTACACAGGAGCTTTTATGGTGGAATCCTTCAATCCCCAGGTTGTCGCCTATTTTAAGAAACATCGCCCTAACTCTATTCGTAGACAATTGTCTGGTGATTTAAGTAGGCAAAAGGGGCTGATTTACTTTGATATCAAACACCTGCTGACCAATTGTCTCACACGACCAGACTTTATCGCCTACGAGCATGAATTTCAGAAAAATCCATCACTTAATCTAATTCGCCTGCTCTTTCGCATCCCTCATGTGGTCTATACAGTCAAGACCCCTCAAGGATACATTAACCATAAAAAACGCTTTGACATACAAATCTTTGAAGGCTTTGATGCCAAGGAAATGTAGTCAGAGCATTTCTTTTTAAAAAGAAGTTTAACAAGTTTTACTTTTTTACTGGATTTGCAGAAAATTTTCTGCTATACTGGTTTTATGAAAAAAATGAAACTTGGACAACTCCTGGATTTACCCACTTTTCACCAATTATACAGCATTCCTATCGAAAGAAAAGCCGAACAGCATGAGAATTATATAATCGTTTTTAGCCAGGGCGAAACGCTTTTTGTAGACAGCCAGAGTGAGAACGGTCAGACTTCCCAAGCCCGCTTTGCCAGTCATTTTACAAGGGAGCAACTCCTGATTGGCCTTGGCGCAGTCCCTCACGATAGCTTGGATACCTGCCGTATCCTTGACATCCAGCCAAATATCAGCCATAGAGGTGCTACGACACCTTATTTGCTGGAAAACTATGGTAGCTTGCCTCATTTTAAAAAAATGGCAGAGCGTTACCGAGTTCATGAACGGTCGATTATCTTTGACCCCTACCGCTATTCTTACACGGTAGATGAGAAAAAAATTGCCAAGGACAGAGGATTTACAATCGTTGACCAGAAGGATTACGAAAAAATCCGTGATTTCAAGCCTTTCTTGCAAACCAATCGTGGCACGGTCTATGCCCTTCCCTGTACGTATCATGACATCAAACGCCAGCAAGAAACCAAGATTTATATCATGGGCTGGTATTTTTATAACCAGCAAATCAAAATCTCCTGGAAACCGTCCCATTCACGAAAGGCCCGCTGGCGCTCCTCGATCATCTTTATTGACAAGATTACTGATAAATTCTTCTTTCAAGGAGAACTCTATAAAAAGGGAAGCTTCCCAATATTCTTAGAAAATCTAGCCCTTTCCACTGGAACCTCTCAAAAATTCCCCGCAGTTAAACAGACCTATGACCACTTCTTGGACACAGTAAACCAGCAGAAAATTGGAACCGGTGTACGGAAAAAGTAAAAACTGGGCATGAAACCCAGTTTTAGAATATTTACCTGTAGAACTAAAGGACATTCAAATCTTCAGCTGTCTCTTATGGCTGGTGGACCAGTTTGTTGTCTTTATCATAGATTTCGCCATTTTGGTAGACCCAGTAAAGCGAACCGTCATTCCCTTGTAGCAGATTGTAGGGAATAGACTCTGTCCGAGTATAATTTCCTTCAATGACAATCCAATCCTTGTCGCCTAAGATCATTTTGGCATAGTCAATGGTATCCTGCCCACTCTCTAGTTGGATCCCTATGTTTAATTCTGGAAAATCTTTTCCAGAAACTTTTGTGGTCTCAGAGCTACTGGTGCTAGTTGAACTACTTGCCCTTGTCGATGAAGAGCTGCTAGATGGGGAACTGCTGGTGCTTATCTGCCCTATTCTTGTTTTATTGGTGCAGGCACCTAAGAACATGGCAGATAGAAGTAAGATGGATAAACTGTTTCCAAACTTTCTCATAGCAAGACCTCCTACTCACGGTGAATGGTAAATCCTGTTGCTTGCTTGGTGGCCATGATCGTCATATCTGAAATCTGCACATGGGCTGGTTGATTCGTTATAAAAATGGTGCAGTTGGCAATATCTTCTGCCTGAAGTGCATCAATCCCTTGGTAAACTGTTGCTGCTCGCTCCTTGTCTCCATGGAAACGCACCTGGCTGAAGTCCGTCTCCACAATTCCTGGTTGCAATGTTGTCACCTTGATGTTTTTATCAATGGTATCAATGCGGATACCGTCGCTCAAGACCTTGACAGCAGACTTGGTTGCAGCATAAACAGCCGCACCTGCATAGGCATAAATCCCAGCAGTTGAGCCGATATTGATGATGTGACCATTATTGTTTTCTACCATTTGTGGCAAAATCTGGCGGGTCACAGTCAACAGACCACGAACATTGGTATCAATCATAGTCAACATATCAGCCAAATCATATTCTTGGAACTTATCCAGTCCCAAAGCCAGACCAGCATTGTTGACCAAGACGTCCAACTGTCCAACTTCTTTCATAATCTGCTGGCACTGCTCTATAACTTCTTCTACATTTGTTACATCAAACACAGCCAAAGTCACATTGATGCTAAAACTTGTTTCCAAGTCCTTTTTAATCGTTTCTAGCTGTTCCTTCCGGCGCCCAGTAATAACTACATTATCACCGTTTTTGGCAAAGGCATATGCAATGGCCTTCCCAATTCCGCTACTTGCACCAGTAATCATACAGGTTCTTGTCATCTTGGCACACCTCCGTTCATATTTCTATTATAACACTTTTTAAGAGGGAGGGTTAAAAAAGATTGATAAGGCGCATCAGATACATGTTAAATTGGACCTGGCGTGAATAGTACATATTGCCCCCGTTGACATAGAGCTTGCCGCCATTGACAAGAGCAAGTGGATGCCAGTAGGTATAAGTTTCTAGACTAGTATTACCCAAACTTGGTGCGACTACTGTTTTGGAATACTCCTCAGCCAAATTCAGGGAGTTCTCACCTCCATTTGCAGCCACATAATCAATATAGGTCTGCCCAAAATTGTAGGCCTGAACTGCCGTCCAAACATCCACCCCACGTTCTCCTGCCAGCTGCAAATTCTGACTGAGATAGATAACACCTTGGCGGATGCTCTCCTTGCTATCTGTAATGGCATTAATGTAGCCTGTCGCAGATTCACTGGACTGCATAACGTCGACCTGTTTTCCCTTTGTCTCTGTATAAATCATAGCCAGTACCAATTCTTCATTTGCTGCGGTATCATTTTCAGCCAGGACTTCTTGGACCAAGGGCTGAAAAGTCATGACCTGCTCAACCGCATGATAGGTCTGGTACAATTGATAACAAAGAAAAACAAGGACGACAAGAAAAATCGTTCTTGTAATTTTTTTCATTTATTTACTCTTAATATCTTCGATGTTTTTAATCAAAATGGAGTAGGTTCCGTTAGGATTTTGGATGAACTCCACCGACTCTGCATCCTCATAGACTGAATTCGGTACAATCAGCTCTATGCCATTTGATAGGGACAATTTCTGATTTTCAAATTTTTTGAGCTGACGGCTGGCATCAATCTCATCAAAGGAAACCTTATCTGGGATGACTTCCTTCAGCTGGTCGACAAAATTCAAGCGGGCTGTGAGATTGTTGTCAAAAAGCTGGTCGGCCAATTTCTCAGGCGATAACTCATTATCCTCTTCCAAATGATTATAGATAGCCGACTTGACCCTGGACTGGAATTGGAAATCCCCCTGATGAAAACTATCCGCAATTTTTTGTGCGGTCTGCTCAAGGGCCTTAATGGATTTTTTGGCAGAATGAGCTGGTGTAACTTGCAAAAGATTATCTGAAAAATAGTTGAGAAAGGCTCCGTTGTGCTTGATTCTTTTCTCAATCAGGTGGTATTTGTAGGTCTGCAAGTTGATGATGAGGGCTTCGTCAGGTGCGGAGCCTGGACCAGGCAGATTGTTCTGGGTAATCTTCAACGGGCTGTCGCTTTCCGAGCCAACGTGGGCCAGGTTTTCACGTAGAGAAATCCGCAAAAATCCAAAATGTTCAATTCCATTTTTCTCAAAAGCCACAAAAATCAAGTCATTGGTCTTAAGGTTTTCAGAAATTGAAAACTCTTCCTTCCAGAGATTGGCAATTTTGACCGAATTTTCCATCAGATTACCTGACAGATTTTCTAGGAAGGGATTTTCCGAATCAAATTGGCCAGTTTTGGCCTCGTCTGAAAAGACACGTTCAATTTTTTTGCGTAAATATTCTTCTATTTTAGGACTGACAGTCAAAAGCTGGTCGGCAAGGACCAGCTCTGTATCGTCAGGACTAAATTGATGTATGATTGCTTGTTTTACAAATATATCCATTTTTAATTTTCATAGAGTGGGAAGCGGTCTGTTAAGCTGCGAACATCTTGGCGGACTTGTTCCAACAAAGTTTCATTTTCAGCATTTTTCAAGGCTGTAATGATGAAGTTAGCTACCTGGCGACACTCTTCTTCCTTGAAACCACGAGCTGTCACAGCCGCTGTCCCGATACGAATACCAGAGGTCTTAAATGGAGACAGGGTTTCAAAAGGAATAGAGTTCTTGTTAAGGGTAATGCTTACTTCATCCAGCAAGTTTTGGGCAACTTTTCCGTTTTCAACGACTTTGGTCACATCAACCAAGAAGACATGGTTGTCTGTTCCACCAGAAATAACACGGAAGTTCTCGTCAGCTTTGAAGACATCTGCCATAGCCTGACAGTTTTTGATAATCTGGCTTGCGTAATCTTTGAAGGCTGGGTCCAAGTTTTCCTTGAAGGCAACAGCCTTAGCAGCAATAACGTGCTCCAATGGACCACCCTGCATACCTGGGAAAACTGCAGAATTGATTTTCTTAGCCAATTCTTCGTCGTTGGTTAAAATCAAGCCACCACGAGGGCCACGAAGGGTCTTATGAGTGGTTGTGGTAACAATATGTGCATGTGGAACTGGATTTGGATGAAGACCAGCTGCAACAAGACCTGCGATATGAGCCATATCTACCATCAAGTAAGCACCAACTTCATCAGCAATTGCACGGAATTTTTCAAAGTCAATGGTACGAGAATAGGCAGATGCACCTGCAACAATCAATTTGGGTGAGACTTCTTTTGCACGAGCCAAAATTGCATCGTAGTCCAAGACTTCTGTCTCCTTATCAACACCATAAGCTACGAAATTGTAAGTCTTACCTGAGAAGTTGACAGGAGAACCGTGGGTCAGGTGACCACCAGCTGACAAATCCATACCCAAAACAGTATCACCTGGCTGGATGAGCGCCATATAGGCTGCTGCATTAGCCTGGCTACCAGAATGCGGTTGTACATTGGCAAATTGGGCACCGAAAATTTCCTTAGCGCGCTCGATAGCAAGATTTTCAATCACGTCAACTACTTCTGTACCACCATAATAACGTTTACCAGGATAGCCTTCCGCGTATTTATTAGTAAGAATAGATCCCTGAGCTGCCATAACAGCCTTAGAAACGACATTTTCAGAGGCAATCAATTCAATATTGTGTTGCTGACGTGCTTCCTCGTCCTTAATCGCATCCCAAAGTTCTTTGTCAAATTCTTTATAATCAACTAAATCGAAAATCATCTATGATACTCCTATTTTATGGTTAGACGTGGGTCAATCTGCAAATTCAATTTCAGGTACAGCAGCCAAAATTTCTTCCTTGGTGATGGCACCTTGACGCAAAATTCGTGCTTGCTGACCAGAAAGGTCCAAAATGGTCGAATCTACACCAGTCAGGGCTTGATCATCCTCAAAGCCTACCAGCTCTTGAGAAAACTGGGCCTGAATATCCTGGAAATATCTTCCGCTTTCTTTTCCTGATAAATTAGCAGATGGACCAATGAGAGGGCCAATCATGTTTATCAATTGTAAGGTTATTTCGTGCTTTGGCACCCGAAAACCTACAGTTGCCAGACCTGAATTTATCCAAACAGGAACATTATTGTTCGCTTTTAGGATAATTGTTAGGGGACCAGGCATAAAACTATTATACACTTTTTCAAGAAAAAAGGGAGGATTTTGACTAAAATAATGGATATCGTTCAGGTTTGACACATTTAGGTTCATAGCCTTATCGCGCGGGCGTCGCTTGAGTTCATAAACATAATTAACAGCAGTTTCCGACAGGGCCTTGGCAAAAAGCCCGTAGACGGTCTCCGTCGGCATAATGACTGCACCGTCGTTTTCAAGAATTGTTCGGAATTTATCCATTATCATCAGCAACCACCTTTCTATCCTGGCCAAACTGGTCCTTCAGTACTCGGACATTTTTTTCTGGGAAATGCTGACGCAGCAAATCAGACACCTGCTGCCCTTGTTTGTAGCCAATTTCAAAGTAGATTTTTCCATTATTAGTCAAAAATTGACCAGCTTGCTCAATGATATTTCGATAGATAGCCAAGCCATCTTCTTCTGCAAAGAGCGCTACATGTGGCTCTGATGCAAGGACATTTAGCCCGACCTCAGCCTTATCATCTGGCGAAATATAGGGCGGATTGGAGACGATGATGTCAAAGGTTCCAGAAATATTTTCAAACAAATCGGACAGGATAAACTGGACGTCAACCTTGTTGCGCTCAGCATTTTCCTGGGCTAAAGTCAGTGCGTCGGGTGAAATATCTACTGCAGCTACATCCCAATCTGCTCTAGCATGAGCAAGAGAAACTGCAATAGCACCGCTGCCAGCTCCAATGTCCAACACTCGTAAATTAGCTCTGCTATTTTCCGACAAAACCAAATCAACCAACTCCTCTGTCTCCGGTCTCGGAATAAGCACCCGCTCGTCCACCTTGAAACGCAATCCGTGAAAGTCCTCGTAACCTAGGATGTACTGAGCTGGCTGATGCGCTTTGAGCTGCTGAAAAATCTGCTCGATTACATCCCGCTCCTCAGCCGACACTTCTTGACGAAGTAGCAAGACAAAGGCGGTCAGATCAAGATTTTTCAGACCTCGATAGACAAAAGAGAGGCTCTCAGGCTCCTCTCCCACTGCCAAAAGCTCTGCCTCATAGACAGAAAAAAGTTGGGCGTATGTCATTACTTATTCAGCTCTTCCAGTTTTTGCGTTTGATCATAGAGTACCAAGGCATCGACAACCTCATCCATCTTACCAGACAAAATGGTGTCCAGTTTTTGCAGGGTAAGACCGATACGGTGGTCGGTCACACGGTTTTGCGGGAAGTTGTAAGTACGAATCCGCTCCGAACGGTCACCAGTGCCGATGGTTGACTTGCGCTCAGCATCTTGCTCGTCTTGGGCAATTTGGGCAAAATGGTCAGCCACACGCGCTCGGATGATTTTCATAGCCTTGTCACGGTTCTTTTGCTGGGTACGCTCTTCCTGCATTTCGACCTTAATGTTGGTCGGCAAGTGAACGATACGAACGGCAGTCGCCACCTTGTTGACGTTCTGACCACCAGCACCAGAGGCATGGTAAATGTCGACACGAAGGTCTTTTGGATCGATGTCATATTCCACTTCTTCTACTTCTGGCATAATTAGGACAGTTGCTGTCGAAGTGTGGACACGGCCTTGGCTTTCCGTTACAGGAACCCGTTGAACCCGATGAGCACCTGACTCGTACTTGAGTTTTGAATAAACGGATTGACCAGAAACCATAGCCACGACTTCTTTGATACCACCGACGCCGTTGTAAGTGGCCTCCATTACTTCAAAGCGCCAGCCTTGGCTTTCTGCGTATTTTTGGTACATGGTCAACAAATCGCCAGCAAAAAGTGCGGCCTCATCACCACCAGCTGCACCACGAATTTCCAAGATAATGTTCTTGTCATCGTTGGGGTCTTTTGGTAAGAGAAGGATTTTTAATTTCTCTTCATAGGTTTCTTTGTCAGCCTTGGCTTGTTTGAGTTCTTCCTTGGCCATTTCTTCCAAGTCGCTATCGCCAGAAGATTCTTTAATCATTTCTTCTGCATCGATAATGTTTTGAAGTACAGTCTTGTATTCGCGGTAGGCTGTTACTGTATCACGAGTTGCCGCTTCTTCCTTAGACAACTCCATAAAACGCTTGGTATCGCTGACCACATCAGGGTCAGACAACAATTCACCAAGTTCCTCGTAGCGATCTTCCACCGCCTGTAATTGATCGTAGATGTTCATAAAATTAAGATACAAAGCCCGTTAAACAAGCACAGTCAAAATAGGAATTTCGGCCAAGTGTTACAAACACTTGGAGAAATTATCTTTTTGACACAGCTTGTAGGGCGTGTTCGATTCCTTTCTGTAATATGTAGGTCAAGAAACAGGCACAGTTCGTAGCCCGAATTCAGTTCCTTTCTTAAAATTTGGAAGGAACACACTTCTAGTTATCTTATATGCGTGTTCCATTCCGATCTCTAAATATGGACAGATTTGTAATTCCATATTTCTTTTTATGATTCAAAATGGCTAAATTTCTGGCGAAAAATAATGTTTGCGGCAAACTGGGATATAGGTTTCGTTGCCTCCGATTTGTATTTGCTCTCCCTCGTAGGTCGGTTTGCCATCCTGCGTTCTCAAAACCATTGTCGCTTTTTTAGAACAATATTGGCAAATGGTTTTGATTTCTTCAATCTTGTCCGACAAGAGTAACAAATGTTTCGAGCCTTCAAACAATTCATTTCTAAAATCATTTTTAAGACCGAAGGCCATAACTGGCACACCGAGTTCGTCTACCACACGGGCCAGGTCATAGACGTGATGACGTCGGAGAAACTGAGCCTCGTCGATGAGGACACAATAAGGAAGCGGGTCCATTTTCTCAATATAACCAAATACATCCATCTGGTCGTCAATGGCCACCGCATCTCTTCTCATGCCAATTCGGCTAGAAACGATTCCGAAAGCATCACGGGTATCCAGTGCCGAAGTCATAATGACAACGGGTTTTCCCTGCTCCTCGTAGTTGTGGGCTACCTTGAGAATTTCAATGGTCTTACCAGAGTTCATGGTACCGTATTTATAGTATAATTGAGCCATTTTTCCTCTTCCGTTCTAAAATTTCACTCCCTCCATTCTACCATAAAATCACTATTATGGGAAAGAGAAAAACAAGCCCAGTTGAGCTTGTTTGGAAATCATGGTCACATGAATAAATTTAAAACCAACTCTAATAGCATCTCACCCCATTTGGGCTTCCATTTATAGAGAACCAGGATGGTGTAAATAGCAGAAAACAATGTTATGGTTACCAGGATGGGTCCGATGATGGTGCTGATTGGAAACACTGCCATTGCAAGATCAAGGGTAAATATACCTAGTAACAAAGCTAAGATGATGCGGTATGCAGGTTTCAAAACAGTCCCTCCTGTTTTATCTACTCGCAACCAATTCCGTCGCCATCTCTGTCTAGGTGACTTCCATAACCAGGTTGACCTTGATAGACCGGAGCTGCTCCTGCTGCTCTCGCTGCCTTACAGTTCGGATAGTAAACATTGCTCGCAGGTGCTTGCGCAAAACCATGGATTTGACCTTGTGATTGAGCCGCCGCTTGAGCCTGGGCTGCAGCTCGCTCCTCAGCAATTCGTTTGGCCTCAGCCGCCTGGCGCTCTTCCTCCTCTTTACGAGCCTTTTCTGCGATAGCCTTCTCAGCATTCCAGTATTTGATGACAACCTTGCTATTTTTCTTATAAACAGTATCCTTCTGGGAATCCCAAGCCTTCCCATCTATTTCAATAACGCTCACCTGACCATTTTTACTGATATCATCTGTTTCGGTAGCAACTTCGGAAATCTGAGTGAAGCCCGCAGCAGTAAATAACTCCTTATTTTTTTCTACTGTTGCATTTGAAATATTCTTAGGTACTTCAGCAAAGTTTGAAAAATCATAGTAACTGATGACGATTGGCGTTGCTTTTTTTAAGATAATATCTTGCTTGGTATCTAGTCTTAGTTTCTCACCATCTACTGTAATATCGCGGATGGTCCCGTGTTTTGATTTGTCCTTTTCTTCAATTTTATCCCACTTTACCTGTGTAAATCCGACTTCAGTCAGGGATTTTTCTAAATCTGCCTTATTTTTAGTCTCCAAAGCATCCTGTGGAAATTTCAAATTGTCCTTGCTAGCATCAAAATAAGTTACTTTGACAGGAAGACTTGTCGAATAAAAGTAGCCTTTCTGATAGGAATAGAGACCAATTTCCAAATTCTCTACTTGATCGTGCTTGTCATTATTTCCATCTGCCAACAACATAACAGAAGATAGCTCAATATTGTCAAACCCTGCCTCTGTCAACTCTTTTTCAAGCTCAGTGACATTTCCAGGATAGGAAAGATTGCTTAATTCAACCGCATCATCTTTTGGGGCATGATAAGATATGGAAATCGGTACATTTTTTGAGGCAGTCCCTTCTTTCCATTCTTCGCCATCAACAAGAACAACTTCTACCTTACTACTTTCATCAATTTTTCCGTACTCTAAATCTGCAATTTTTAAACTTTCCTTGATATTTTCAAATCCAGCCTCTTTATAGATTTGTAGAACTTTTTCAATAGGTTGGCCGTAAACTTGTTCTTTCGCCGGCAACTCAGCAGTCGTCAATTGAATTCCTGCAACACTTGCTACCAGCAAACCACCTGCTACAGTAGCTGTTTTTCTGTTGAAAATCTTTCTGATTTTACCTTGATTTTTAATCTTACCTAGCATATCTATCTCCTTTCTTTCACAATATTATTATATAGAACAAAGGATAAAATTGCAATTATTTATAAAATACTTGAATAATTTTTTTACTGTGATAAAATATTCAACAAAAAGGAGAATTTATATGCCATTTGTACGTATTGATTTATTTGAAGGTCGCACTGAGGAGCAAAAAATTGCCCTAGCTCGTGAGGTGACAGAGGTTGTTTCGCGTAATACCAACGCCCCGAAGGAAGCTATCCATGTCTTTATTAACGACATGAAAGAGGGAACTTATTTCCCGCATGGTGAAATGAAATGCAAATAAGCAAAAAGCTGACTTGTCTTCTTTCCAGTCAGCTTTTTGCTTATTGCTTATCTTTTTTTACAATATATCGTAAGCGTAGATTCAAGGAAATCCCGCAGGTGAATATCCCGACAATCAAGCCAATCCAGTAAGCTTTTGGTCCCAAGTCCGTCAGACTATCCAGCAACCAGGCAATAGGGAAGGTCATGGACCAGTAGGACACTAGGCCTAGCACAAAGGGAAAGGTGGTGTCCTTGTAGCCCCGTAAAATCCCCTGAATCGGTGCTGTAAAGGCATCTGCCAGTTGGAAAAAGAGGGCAAAGACCAGGAAGTCAGATGTTAAGGCGATAAATTCAGGTTCTATACCATAAAGACCTGCTACCATTTCCCGATTAAAATAAAGGAAAGTCAAGGTCAGACTGGCAAAGAGAACGGCTGTCAAGCGGCCAATCAGACTGTACTGCTGGACATCTTTCAGGCGTTTTGCCCCGTGTTCGTAGGAAACCAGAATAGGCAGGGCCATGGAAATGCTGAGCGGGAAAGCATACATGAGAGTCGCAAAATTCATAGCTGCCTGGTGGGCCGCAATGGTCTGCGCAGAATATTTGGACATGTAGAGCCCGACCACTGCAAAAATGGCTACTTCTGCGAAAACCTGTAGACCGATGGGAAGACCGATTTTTACTCCTTCTTTGAGTATGGCAGGATTAAAGGATGTCCAGTCCCACACTTGGTAGGATGCAATCTGCTTATTTTTCCTCATGACCAGGACAACCACTGCTAAGACTGCCCAATAAGCCAAAGCAGTCCCAAGTCCAGCACCTGATCCGCCCAGGGCCGGCAGGCCCAATTTCCCATAAATCAAGAAATAGTTAAAGAGGGTGTTAAAGGGAACCAGGAGCAACATGAGGTACATGGACAGTCGGGTCAGACCGAGAGCATCGAAAAAGGACCGGCAGACGCTGAAGATGAGAAAAGGCGGGATGCCAATGGAAATATAGTAGAGATAGAACAGAGCAACTCCTGCAACTTCAACCTCTAAGCCCAGCCAGCTCAAAATAGGCCTAGCAAAAACAAAGACCAAGATATACAAAATTAAGGCCAAAAAGCCAGACAAATAGACAAACTGGTGAAATTCTTCGCGAATCTTGTTCTTATCGCCCTTGCCCAGATGATGGCCGATAATGGGAACCAAAGCCGACACAATCCCTGTCAAAAAGGAGAAAAATGGGTTCCACAAACTGGTCGCCATAGAAACACCCGCCAAATCAAGGGTACTAAACTGTCCCGTCATCATGGTATCGATGAAAGAAGCCGAAAAGTTAGCAAATTGATAAATCAAAATCGGCAGAAAAATTTTTAGAAAGAGAAGAAACTTTTCTTTTATTGTTTTAGTTGGATACATAATCGGTCCTTTAATCTTAGTCAATCTATTGTATCAAGAAAAGGACCTGCACTGCAAGTCCTCTATTTCATTACAAACATAAATTAAATCGAATCGCCGTTCCAGATGGAATTTTTCACGACGACATAGTCCACATGGCGCAGGCTGTTCAAATCACGACCACCTGCGTAAGAAATGGATGACTGCAGGTCCTGTTCCATTTCCACCAAAGTATCCTTGAGATGCCCCTTAGCTGGCAGGAGAATTTTCTTGCCTTCTACATTTTTATAAGCACCTTTTTGATATTCAGAGGCCGATCCGTAGTATTCTTTGAATTTCTCGCCGTCCACTTCAATGGTTTTACCCGGACTTTCAATATGCCCTGCAAAGAGGGAACCAATCATGACCATGCTGGCACCGAAACGGATGGATTTGGCAATGTCACCATGCGTACGGATACCACCATCCGCAATAATGGGTTTACGAGCCGCTTTAGCACACCAACGAAGGGCTGCCAGCTGCCAACCACCTGTACCAAAACCTGTCTTAACCTTAGTAATACATACTTTACCCGGACCAATGCCGACCTTGGTTGCGTCAGCACCCGCATTCTCCAACTCACGAACCGCTTCAGGCGTCCCAACATTTCCTGCGATAACAAATGTCTCTGGCAACTCTTTTTTAATATGCTTGATCATCTTGATGACACTATCCGCATGACCATGCGCAATGTCAATGGTGATAAATTCGGGCACATCGTTTTTCAAGCTAGTCACAAAATCATATTCGTAGTCTTTGACACCGACCGAAATAGAAGCAATCAAACCTTGGTCATGCATCCGTTTGATAAAGGGAATGCGTCCTTCTTCGTCAAAACGGTGCATAATGTAGAAATAACCGTCCTTAGCCAGCATCTCCGCTACATCCTCATCAATAATGGTCTGCATATTGGCTGGAACTACAGGAAGTTTGAAACTGTACTTGCCCAAAGTCACCGTCGTATCCGCCTCAGAGCGGCTGTTGATGATACACTTGTTGGGAATTAACTGAATATCCTCATAGTCAAATACCGGCATTTCGTTGTACATAGCTTTACCTCATTTTCTGAACAATCTTACGAAAAATACATTGTTTTTTCGTTTTTAAATCAACTTACAGAATAAATTATATACTATCGTTTGGTTTTTGTCAAATATAAAGCCATGCAGATGATTAACGTTCGCTTATTCTCAATTATCCAACATTTAAAACGTCACTTCATTCGTATTATTCGATTTTTGAGAATATTTTAGAACAAATTCAAAAAATCATTCTTGTTTTCTGAATGAAATTGTCCTAACAATCAAAAAAATCTCCAAAAATTGAAGATTTTTTAATCAAATTCATATAACTGCGGAAATTTTGCACATTCTGGATTTTTCGGATGGCAGACTTCCCGTCCAAAATAAATCATGGCCTGATGGGCTGGGAGCCAGAGTTCTGGTGGCAAAACTTCCATGACCCGTTTTTCTGTTTCCAGTGGCGTAGCGGATTTTTTAACAATATCATGGTGTTTGCAGATGCGACCGACATGCGTATCCACCGCAAAAGCTGGGATGCCAAAGCCGACACTCATGACGACGTTGGCGGTCTTGCGGCCTACTCCAGCCAAACTTTCCAATTCCTCGCGTGTCTGTGGAACTACACCGTCAAATTGATCCAACAACTGCTGGGCGCATTCTTTGAGGAATTTAGCCTTGTTACGGTAAAGACCCAAGCGTGAAATATAGGGCTCAATGTCTTTGACCTCGGCTGCTGCCATAGCCTCTGGTGTTGGATAGGCCTCAAACAAGGCAGGTGTTGCCTTATTGACCGCCGCATCTGTCGTCTGAGCAGACAACATGACCGCTACCAGCAGTTCAAAATGATTTCTAAAATCCAAACTTGGCTTGGCATCTGGATAGAGGGCAATAATTTCTTCAATCACTTTTCGTGCACGTTTTTTTGATAATACCATGTAAACCTCTAGTCCTTATTTCTTGAAAATTCTCTTGCTCCTTGGAACATATAGCGAATATTGTCCGCTATTTTTATTTCTGGTAGCATCATTTTTCGTTTTCGTATGGCAAATTGCAGAATCAATAACCAATACCAGTTGGCTGTCATCCGCTTGAAGATTGCACCTTTTTTTCGACAAAATTCTGGTGAATTAGACCGATCCCAATAAGAAGCTCTAGCATCTATCAAAGTTGCAATTTTGACAGGATAACTATAAATTTTCAATCCCTTGCGAAGAGCATCGAATAATAAAATATTTTCTTCACCCGAGCCATATTTGGCCCCAATTCCAAACCGTTCATCAAACACAATTCCTTTTTGTAATATACTAGATTTTTTAAAGCTAATCTGCACAGAAGAGGTTCTCATTGCCCCAAGATGATAAATTCTTCCTTTTTTCAATGGTTTCTTGGCCAAGGTTGCCACCTCATTGTCTACATAAAAGACAATCACATCCGCATCTGGAAATTCCTGATAGGCCTCAGCCACAATCTCCTGGTAGTTATCGACAAAAACCATGTCATCATCTGCAATTTGACAAATCGCATGCTCAGGTGCTAGGGCAAGAGCATCGTTTCTACTGGCACTCAAGCCCAAACGATTGGAATGCAGTATGGTCGAACGCTCTTTTGTTACCAATTCAGACTGCTCACGACCTGACCGATACTGATTAACAATAATCGTGACAACAGATGTTAAATTCATCGTCTCAAGTAATTTGTCTACATTGTGATTATCCACTGTTGCTACTAATACAACCATTCCTATATCCTCCTCTTCACAGCGTTATAGGCATACCCAATGAAGGGAATAATCGTTTGAATTAAGGATAGACCTTCTACTTTTCTAAATAGATACCATGTCCGTTTGATGGCCTTTAGTTTGTTTGCAGATAAGGAAGATTTGACGCGGCGGTAGATAGACAGAGCTTCAGGTAAGCTATAAGCGTAACCTGTAACTTTCAGTATCTTCCACCAAGTAGCAGTATCCTGTCCTCTACGGACATCAGGCATCGCAATCTGCTCTTTTGTCAACTGGTGTAAATCCAGCATAACGGTTGAAGTGAAAATCGTGTGATTGCGTAGCGATTCCTGGTAAGAGATTTTAGCAGGAACTTTGACTATTTTGTTTAAACTTGTACCGTTTTCGTCAGCAAATTGGTAGGCTGTAAATGTAAAAGCATGACCGTTTGCTTCTGCGAAGGCAAGTTGCTTTTCTAATTTTGTTGGCAACCAAAGGTCATCTGCGTCTAAGAAGCAAATATAGCGACCATGCGCCGCTGCTACCCCTTTATTCCTAGATATTGCCACCCCTGAATTAGTGGGATTCTCCAAGAGATTCAAATCGGGTACCCAAGTCATCATCTCTTTAACAAGGACAACAGACTGGTCTGTCGAGCAATCGTCTACCACGATAATTTCATAATTCTGATAGGTTTGTTTTAAAACAGAGTTAATTGTCTCAGTAATATAGTCAGCCGCATTATACATGGGTATAATTACGCTAACCAATGGACGAGATAGGTCTTTATTCATTGCATATCCTCAGCAAATATATTTGAAAATTAGTATCTATTATAGTAATATTAATAGCGATAATAGACGAGAAGGAAAAAAACAAAATGTCTTTACCATTAATTTCAGTAGTTATTCCCAACTACAATAGAGGTCATCTACTGCAAGAAGTCCTCAAAAGTGTCATTAGTCAAACCTACTCCAATTGGGAAATTATTGTTGTGGATGACTTTTCGACAGATGACTCACTAGCTGTCCTAAAGCAATTGCAGGAGCAAATCCCTCAGCTTATTGTACACCAATTAGCTGAAAATAGTGGCGCTAATGTTTGTCGCAATAAGGGCGTTGAGCTAGCTAAAGGTGAATTGATTGCCTTTCTGGATTCCGATGACTATTTCTTGCCAAGTAAGTTAGAAAAACAAGAACTTATCTTCCGAAAATATCCCGAAGTAGGATTTGTCGTGACTGGATTTGGCTCAACTGCTATCCATGTACCATCGGAAGGACTTCTGAATGTTGGAGATACTATTTTACAAAATAATCTCGGTGGTTTCTCAACCTTGATGGTAAAAAAATCCTTGTTCCTACAGATTGGTGGCTTGGATAACAGCTTATTAAGCTGTCAAGATTGGGATCTCTTTTTAAAACTCCTAGAAGTTTCCAAGGGCTATAAGATTTTGGAAGACCTAGTTGTCTATGAAATTCAAGATGACAGCATTTCAAAAAACAGCAACAAGGTCATTCAAGGTTATCAGGTTGTTTCCAAACGTGCTGCCGAGATAAATAGCAGACTAAAACTCGTGCCTGAGAGAAAACTAGCTAGCTACCAGGAATATTATCTAGCTCTGCGCTACTATGGTTTGAGAGACATTGGTCAAGTACGCCATCATCTGTGGCAGTCACTGCGTATCCAACCAACTCCACTTGCAGCTATCTATCTCCTTGTTTCTTGTTTTGGGTGGCAAGCCCTTCGTGGTTTTATTAACCTAAAAAATAAAATAAAGTAAAAACTTAGAATCTGTGTTCACAAGTTGTAAATACAGGTTCTCAGGAAACAAAACCAAGCAAGAGGGCTGACAGCTGATAATTGGTTGGCAGTAGATACAAAATAGCAAGACAAACAGGATAAGAATGCTCATTTTTTAAGAGACTATACAAGTATTTGTTCTTTCTGAAATCCAATCTTTTCAGGTATGCTTTAGCAGATTGATAGGTTTCTTTATTGTTTTCTTTGATGGAAACCATCAATAATTGCAAGAGCGCCTCAATCAATTTAAATTCATAATACTCTTTATGATTCTTGCAATTTTTAAGCAAAAGCTCGCAGGAAGCAACTGATTCGAGAATATTCTTTACTCGGAAATCTGAACTGAGCGAATTTGCACAAATACGATAGGTGTACATTTGCTCGTGGACACTGGTGATCTGATTCGCTGCAACCATTAAGTCAACATAGACACCATCACTATTTCCTTTTAAAATTATGAAACCCTTCGCATCATTCTACCAAAAATGGTTTTATTTTTCAAAAAATGTTACCGAAAAATTCACAAGGAAAGGCTTGGAATGAATACAAAATCACTGAAAATCAACGGGATTATTTCCCTTTTGAACAAATGTATTTCAATCGTCTGTAGTTTAATTCTCCCTCGGCTTTTCATCACAGCTTATGGTTCAGAAGTCAATGGGCTCATGTCCAGTATTACTCAATATCTGACCTTGATTAGCCTATTGGATATGGGAATGGGAACTGTCGTCCAAGCTGCTATGTATAAACCATTGTTGGACCAAGATTATGGGAAGCTGTCCACCATTTATTATAAGTCTCAGCAATTTTTCAATAAGATTGGACTCTTTTTAATCGTTTATGTCGGTGCGCTCTGCCTCTTTCTCCCTCAGGTACTGTCCAGCCATTTCTCACAGCAACAAATAATGAGTCTGATTGCTATTCTTTCTCTGTCGCATCTCCTTCAATTTTTTGTTGGCATCACCAGTCAAATCATTTTAGGCTCTGATCAAAAAGCCTATATCAAGGAAATCTTACAAGGATTGACCAATATTGCCAATCTCTTACTTTCCATGTTTCTCATTAAACAGGGACAAACTGTATTTCTAGTTAAATTCGTTTCAGCATTGGTCTTTATAATCCCACCAATCTCTATCAGTTACTACGTCCACAAGCATTACCATATTTCCAAGCAAGGAATTGATAAAAACTTTAAAATCAACCAACAATGGTATGGAATTGGTCAGCATATCGCCTATACTGTTCAAGAAAGTACCGATATTGTCATCCTTTCTATGTTCTCAAGCTTGAACAGTGTATCTGTCTATGCGATTTATAACACGGTCTTTCAGGGAATTAAAACTTTTCTCAATGCAGCAACCAGTGGCTTGCGTCCCTTTCTTGGGCGTGCCCTACATTTGGACGATCACCAACTTCTCTTTCGGCAATTTAGAAAGTTAGAATGGCTCTTACATACTGGTTCAACCATTGTCCTTGCGACAACCTTTCAATTGGTGACGCCATTCATCCTTCTCTATACGGATAAGGTGACCGATGCCAACTATAACCAGCCTTTATTTGGCTATATCATGACGATTTCCCTTCTTCTCTACGCTATTCGTTTGCCTTACCGGACCTTGGTTTTCGCTAGCGGAGAATTTAAGAAAACACAGTTTGGAACCTATACCGAAGCTATCTTAAACTTAGCGATTTCTCTGATGTTAGTTGTACCTTTAAACATTGTTGGCGTTGCCATCGGTACAGCTGTTTCACAAACCTTCAGTCTGGCCTATTATATCTGGTATACCTACCGTTTTATCATTACAGGTCAACCCGTTTCAATCTCTAAACAATTACTGATGGATGCGGCTATCTTTACCTTGTCCAACCTCCTGCTCCTTCCATTTACTGGAAGTATTGGTTCCATTGTCGGTTGGATTGTCTTTGGCAGCATCAGTATCCTTGTCACAACCATTATCAGTTTGATTATCAATTATGCTTTCTCTCGGAAAGAATTATTTGACTTTTTAAAACGAAAACTGCCAGCATAAGAAATACCATACTAGTTCAAGACAAGTTTGTCCATCTAGTATGGTATTTTTCTATATGGCTACGCTAAGGTAGATTTAATCCTTCCACATCTCTTGCCGATAAACAGCATAGACTACTGAAAGCATGATGATGAAACTATAATCTCCATACATACTCCCCGTTACAAAGAATTTCAAAAAGAAGGCTGAGACTGCAAAAACGACAACTTTCTTATTGGTCATAGATGCTCGGAAAAAGGTTGTGCCGATAAAATAAACGAGAAAGAGCAAGATCATTGTCCCCAAAACCCAACCAAAGCTCAGATAGGTTTCCAAGATAAAGTTATGGACATACAGACCATCCGGCATCAAGGTTCTGTCAAAAAAGACACCGTTGATTTCCCCACCCATGATTTTCAAATGCACGATAGCCGTCTCTATCATAAAATTACGTCCCGTACTCTCTCCAATAATCCCTTGATTGATTCGATTGAGGATATAGGATCCTTCTATATGAACAGAAGCAAGTACCCGTCTGAGAAAAAGAAAAATTCCTGCGAACAGACCTATACCAGAGAAAATTTGTAAGAAGGTTTTTAAGGTTAGGTGACGCAGGACTTTTTTTTCAATCAAATCTATGAACAAACACAGGAAACCACCCACTGCCAACCAAATCAAGGGACCACGCGCCCCATAAATAACACCTTCTAGCAACATAACAATCGCAATGCCTGCTTTCAACAGGCTTGGGCGATGAATAAAATTAAAGACAAACAACAGCCAAATCGGTAACAAGTTATAGGAATATGGCATGTAATTCGTCGCATTATGAAAGACATATTTTGCGATAAAAGCACTGACAATAATCACATAATTCATATATTCTATGAACTTGCTGGTAAAGAGATAGGAAAAATCAGTTATTCGAGATAAAATCAAGACCGCATAAGGTAAATAAAAGGTGTAAATCATCACCATCTCAACCCCTGTAAAAGTCCTTTTGACAAATCGATTACTGGTCAAATACAAAATAATATACAAGAGATAGATGAAATATAAACTCGTCAGCCGTTTCATGGACAAAGGGAAACGCACAAAGATAACAAAAGCAAATAGATAAATAAGCGCATAGAAGAAAAAGATGCTTTTGCTCGCGAGATAGGCAAATCCCAGCCGTTGTAAGGCCGTCGCCATCACCATACTGAGGGGATAGATGCTAATCGAGACATAAAAGAAAATGACACTCCACTTATTGAAGGTATTATTCTCCATACCTGTTTACCCATAACACAAGTTTTTCCCTACAAGATTGTTGTAGAAACATCGATTGTGGCCCTCCCATATCCTGTTCTTTCCGGCGTTCGTACAATTTATGTACTCCTACTTCTCTAATCATTTCTCTTCCTTCGTCTGATAATATTTACTAACACCATATTATAACACCTCGATTTCAAAAATAGAAATAATAGATATTCTCGAACACAAAATCCCCATTTTAAAAGTGCCCAACCACGGATAACAGGCTCCTCTGTGCTATAATAGTAGCAGACAGAAAGGAATAGATAAAATATGGTAGCGCCTAAAGTTTCTATTATCGTACCCGTTTACAATACGGAACAATATATCGCGGAATGTATCCAATCCATTCTCCAACAAAGTTTGAAGGATATTGAACTGATTTTGGTCAATGATTGTTCAACAGACCGTTCTTTGGAGATTTTAAAATCGTTTGAACAAGAAGATAGTCGTGTTACTGTGATTGACCTACCTGAAAATATGGGGGTCGGCGATTCTCGCAATAAAGGCATAGATATTTCTAGTGGCGAATTCGTTGCCTTTGTCGATTCAGACGACTTGGTCAAGGTAGATATGTTTGAAAAACTCTATCAGCAAGCCAAGAAAGATCAGGCTGATTTAGTATTGTGCGACACAGGTACTCTCTCATCTGATGGACGCGAAAAAACTGTTTGGCACAAGCCAATCTATGGGAAAGCGAGGCTGCAAGACATCTATCACAATACACAACCCACGGCTCGCATGGTCGCTCGAACACTGATTGACCAAACGAACTTTCGTTTTCTATCGGGTATGGGTGAAGGTATCTATTTCGAGTTGATGATTGCTGCTAACACTATCACAACGGTTCCCGAAAAACTCTATATTTACCGTTCGCGTCAAGGCTCGCTCAGTACCACTCCTAATCCTGATAACAACCGCAAGTCTATGGAAAATAGCCGCATTATGGGCCAACGTAATCCTGACTATGCTGATTATTTCACCTTCAAAATGATTGAAGATTTACTTCAAATGGTCGCTAATGCAGTCAAAATCGGTGACAAAACAGCCTATCAGGATGCTGTGACAGAGCTCGAAAAATTAAACTACAAACAAAACCCATTTATTCCAACATTTTATAAAGAGGAATATAGCTGGCACCGCTATTATCTCAAAGTCTATTTACTCCCAGCAAATTATTATCTGGGTCGAATGATTTCCTTGTTGCTATTTAGATAGTCTGCTGATGTACAAAAGAGTTGAGCCAATGCTCAACTCTTTTTACAATCTAATTTTTCTAATCCTGAGAACCTTGTTCCCGACCATAATAATACTGGTAGGTATCTTTGTTCTCTTTAGGAACATCGTTCATGACATAGCCAAGCAATTGTGCATCGACATTGTTTAGCAAGCGCAAGCTTTTTTCCAATTCATTTTTCTGAACATATCCTTGACGTACCACCAATATCATGCCATCGACCTTTCGAGCCATAATCTGAGCATCCGTCACACTGTTGACAGGAGGCAAATCATAGATAACAAAATCAAAAGAATGTTCTAATTCTTCCATCAGACTTGTTATATTATTAGATAATAATAATTCCGCTGGATTTGGTGGGATAGCACCCGAAGTTAAGACATAGACTCCCAAATCTTCAGGATAGTCTAACAAATCTGCAAATGATTGTTTTGTGTCAATCACTAAGTCAGTCAATCCACGTAAATTGGACAATTTAAAGGTCCGGTGAACGGTTGGTTTTCGCAAATCAGCATCGACAATCAGTACTTTATTACCTGCCGCAGCTAAACTGTGGGCTAGGTTAGCAGAAACAGTTGATTTACCTTCACCTGGTATGGACGAAGTAACTCCAATGGAAGTAATTTTGCCACTTAACTGAGCATATTGCAAGTTGGTACGTAGCACACGGATTTGTTCCGCATTTAAGCTAGTTGGCTGGGTTGCAGAATACAGTGGCGACCCTTGTAATTGTTGTTTATTTAGTTCTCTTTGTCTTCTTTTTCTTCCAAAAAACATCAGCATACTCACTTTCTAAGATGCTATTTATCTAATTTATAATGGGCATTACTGATTTCACTAGCAGTCATATCATATAATTCCGTCAGTAATGTTAAGTTCTGCGCCTGAAGGTAGGCATCATTCTTCACTGTTTGATCAAATAGATTTCTAGAAATGATGAAGCCAAATGATAGGAAGATTCCTGCCAGAATACCCGTCACGACATTTTTGATAATACTAGGTGAAACTTTATTGGCATTGTAAGAAGCAGGTGAGAGGACGACCACCTTGCCAAATCCTTCACTGTAAATATCTTGCAAGGTGTCACTAAAGACCGTTGTAATTTCCTCAAGTACAGCCTGGGCTTCCTGAGCATCATCCATACGCAAATTGACTACAAAGGCTTGAGAATCTTCTGTCTGAGTGAAGGTCAAGCGCTCTTTCAAGTAATAAGCCGGATATTTACCACCAAATGAATCTGCAACCTTACCCAAGACAGGCACACCAAAAAGAATATCTCGATAGGTCGGAATCATTTCAAGGTTTGTTCGGATTGAGTTAGCCGCACTGACATAAGCATTCTGATTGCCAACATCAATAGGATCCTGAGCAACCAGCAACTGAGCGCTAGATGCATACTGGGGAGCAACAGCCAAACTAGCGTATAATCCCATAAATGCTCCCCCAATGAGAGAACCAATGGCAATGATCACGATATTTTTCTTAAAAAGTGCTATCAACTCAAAAATATCTATGAAATCATCTCTCTGTTTATTCATTAACTTGTTTACCTTTCATACGGTGAGATTTTTTCCAAACAACATTATATCAGAAAGTTTCTAAATGATGTATTTCTAGGACTGCTTTCTATTTGACAACGATCGAATAAGCTTCCAATTGCTTCAAGCTCGTGATTTTGTTGTCAGTATTTTCATCTACACCCTTCGCACTTAACTTATCCAATAAGATATTCAATGTACGCAATACCAGTTTGAGATCATAATAGAAAGAATAGCGTTGAATGTACAATAAATCATACTTTAATTTACTATTGAAATCTGAATTATAGGTCCCGTAAATCTGAGCATAGCCTGTCAAGCCAGCTCTTACTCTATGCCGAAGATGATAATAGGGACTCTGTTTTTCATATTGTTCGACAAAGTGAGGACGCTCGGGTCTCGGACCAACGATAGACATATCTCCCCTTAAAATATTAAACAATTGTGGCAATTCATCCAGGCGAGTCGCTCTTAAAAATTGGCCCAAGCGTGTTACCCGACTGTCATTAGATGTAGCAAGGACTGGTCCAGACTGACCTTCAGCATTATTGACCATAGAACGGAATTTTAAAACTTGAAACAGTCTGCCATTCATTGTGACACGCTGCTGGGTATAGAAGACCGGGCCTTTTGAATCCAGCTTGATTGCTAGAGCGACTAAAAGCATGATAGGCCATGTCAGCATCAATAAGACTAATGAAATAAGAATATCAAATATTCTCTTGAAAAAACGTTCCACTTTTGTAAGCTGAAAGGTCTTAAACCCTATGAAAATATCATCGCCGAATTGATAGATGGAAGACTGAATTTCCAGACCAGAACGGAAATATACAGCATTGTAAATCCCCTTATTCTCCCTTATCAGCATAGTGTAAATTACTTCTCGATCTCTTCCGACCTCACCAGCAAAATAAACTGCATCAATATCATCGAGATAGTTGCTGACATTTGTAGCAAAATCTGTCGTAAAGGCATGAGTGACAGTAAAAATCATATGTTCAAACTTCATCAGATTTACTACTGATTTGACTACTTCATCCTCATGTCCAATAACACATAATCGTTTACCACCAAAAATTTTCCGATAAACATATAAGGCCAGATAATTATATAAATGAGTACAGCTTGTGGCCAATAATAGAGCTAGTAATAAAGTAGGCCAATCTGGATACCTTATCAGGTGAAAGGCTGCTAAGATTGTCAGAATAACAAAGACAATCAGCTGAACTGAAGAGGTTACATAGGTCAGCGTTTTATAAGACTTGTTGTAAAAGTGATGATTACCAGCCATCAAAGCTACCAGAGCCTGAATACCCCCGATATAAGCATATTCCAGTGTAGACAAGGACTTGTCACAAACAATGGCAAAACTAATCGAGAAAATGATTGCGCTAATTGCAAGATAGAAGATGTGAAATAATCTTCTATATTCCATATTATTCCCTTCTTTCTGTTTATGATATGGATTGTCAAAAGAGATTTTTAGTAAATACTGAATAAACTTAATTATCCAACGAAAAAACTACTTCTCTTAAAATTACCAATGAAAAATATATTTTTGTAATTTTATACATTTGTATTCCGAGCTGTATAGTAATTATTTTCCAGATAGAATCCTTTAATACATCAAACCATTTTATCATAAAAATGATGAAATTATTACTAATTATGCTTATTGAAAATATCCTGAAAACGTTTCATATCAGTCGTTTTTAATTAATACTCAACTAAAATCAAAAATAGCCAAACTCCAATCTCTACGTACAGTTGATTTGAGTTGAGAAGGAGATAGGTTTTGAATAACCTCTTGAAGTTTATCAATAACCTCATTCAAGCTTCTAAATATCTTATTCTTGAAACCACGTTTGCGGATTTCGGCCCAGACTTGCTCAATAGGGTTCATCTCTGGTGTGTAAGGTGGAATAAAGGTAAATTCTATATTCTCAGGGATATTCAATGTCTGAGATTTATGCCAGATGGCATTGTCCATGACTAGAATAATGTAGTCATCTGGATAATCTTCTGACAATTGGTCTAGAAATTCATTCATCCAATCACTATTACAACCACCTGCTATGATGAAAAATGATTCTCCTGAGTAGGCGTCCACAGCACCATAATAATAGCGATATTCACGGATATGGTGACTTGCGACACTAGGTCTATACCCTTTTGGAGCCCAAGATTTTCCTAGTTTACTAATAGGACCAAAACCCGCCTCATCCTGATACATAAGGCGGATTTTTTGATACGATTTCCCATTAATAAAGCGCTTACTCAACCTCTCCTCGCATAAAGATTTTATTTTTAGACGCTAAAATGGCTTCCGCATCTGCTTTTTTAGGATGTTTGGGGCGTGGGCTGACTTTTGTTGCTTACTGCGTAAGCTTTAGCTCCCACCTCAAAGAATCTCTTGATTCTTTGAACCAACCATGGCGTTTTAAGAGAGCGTATAGTCCTTCTCAAGTCGTTTTTCGACCAACTTTTGCCTGATAGGCTGCCAAAAGAGAATTAATCGCACCAATTCTCCCTTAAGAGCAGAAGAAAGTTGCTCATTCAGGAATTGTTCTTCCTCTTCTTGTGTCATGTAGGCGCGACGACGTCCGCCACGATTGTCAGTAAGGAGTGCCTGTAAGCCTCCGTCAAGATAGCGATTCAAGAGGTTTCGAACTGTTTGATGGACAAAGCCCACTGATTTTGCGCTAGCTGTTAGGTTCTAGTTTTCTGAGTAAAGAATGAGAGCCTGAATTTTTCTGTGATGTGGAGCATTTGTCTTGTCTCTGAGGGCTTGTTTTAATTCGTGAACTTGAGTGGGGGTGAGTTTGTTTGTCATAATACCATTAAGCCACTATTTTTGATTTTTTGTTAAATATAACTTATTCATCACTTCATTTTACCACAGTCTTCGATTATTTATAAACCTAAATTGTCAAATTAAGCTAGACAGAAAAAGCCATCTATGTTAGGCTCAGCATTTGTCTGAAAGAAACTAGCATAAATGAACTATATCGAACTCGTAATGATAGAGGCTTACTACAAAAAAGGTATAAAAGTTACAGATATCATGATAGCTCTTGGAAGATCAAAGCAGACCGTCTATTATGTTATCAACTTTCTCAAAGACGGACATTCTACCAACGACTATTATGAACACTATAAGGCCAATAAGAAACGCTGTGGTCGGAGGAAAATAAGTCTGTCGCAAGCAGAAAAAGACTTTATTCAAACTCATTTAGATCAAAGCTAGAGTCTTGATGTCATTAAAGGAACTTATCCAGATAGGATTTCTTGTTCTATGAGAACTCTCTATCGACTGGCTGACCGTGGTGTTTTCAAGAAGGAAGACCTCCCTTGGAAAGGAAAACGAAAACTAGAAACAGAATGGTAGATATGAACCGCACCCCAAAAGTTAGATTTTTCTCTCTAACTTTTGGGGTGCGGTTCAATCCAGTAGTAAGTCTTCAGTCTTATCCTCTACTTCCGATACATTTTAAATTGTAGGAAGAGGTCATTATAGAGACCGAGCATTTCCTTGCCCAGGTTGTCATAGACTTCCATCTCTTTCATGGTTTCCTCGGAAGGATAGAAAGCCTCGTCATTTTGAGTTTCTTCATCCAACATAGCCTTGGCTGCTGGAATCGGCGTTGAGTAGCCAACATATTCCGCATTGCGAAGGGCATTTTCAGGACGAAGCATGAAGCTCATAAAGGCATGGGCCCCGTCGATGTTCTTGGCTGTCTTTGGAATAACCATATTATCAAACCAGAGGTTAGAACCTTTTGACGGTACGACATAGTGCAGGTTTTCATTGCCATCCAGCATTTCACTGGCCTCACCTGAGAAACTGACAGCAATAGCCGCCGCATCCTGAATCATGTAACCCTTGATTTCATCAGCAACAATAGCTTTGACATTCGGAGTCAAATTATAGAGATGTTCAGCAGCTTGGGCAATTTCAGCCTTATCCTGCGAATTGAGACTATAGCCGAGAGATTGCAGACCAAAGCCCATGACCTCACGGACACCGTCAATCAGCATGATATTGTCACGATATTCCTCAGACCACAAATCCTCCCATTCCTGTGGCGGATTGTCAACCATGGTTTCATTGTAAACAATTCCCAGGGTTCCCCAGAAATAAGGAATGGAATAATCATTGTTCTCATCAAAGCTGAGCCCCATAAATTGCGGGTCGATATTTTCCAATCCATCAATTTTCGACTTATCCAACTTGATCAGCATATCTTCTTCAGCCATCTTAGAAATCATGTACTCAGACGGCACAGCCAAGTCATAGGTTGTCCCACCCTGCTGAATCTTTGTGTACATAGACTCGTTGGAATCAAAGGTCTGGTAATCAACCTGGATACCGGTTTCGGCGGTAAATTCGTCCAACAATTCTGGGTCGATATAATCACCCCAGTTATAGATGACCAATTTATCAGTGGTTCCTTGGGTAGAATCATCCTCTAGTTTGCTAGAAATTCCCCAAAGTACGAGAATGATAGCAAGAATACCAACAAAAAATGATGTCAATCGTTTCATTAGTTTGCCTCCTTCTCACGCGAAATAAAGTAATAACCTACGACAAGCACAATACTGAAGAGGAAGACCAGGGTGGACAGGGCATTGATTTCCAAAGAAATCCCCTGACGAGCCCGTGAGTAAATCTCAACAGACAGGTTTGAGTAGCCATTTCCTGTGACAAAGAAGGTCACGGCAAAATCATCCAGCGAGTAAGTAAAGGCCATGAAGTAGCCTGCAATAATAGCTGGAGTCAAATAAGGCAGCATGATTTCTCGGAGCATTTGCGGTTGCGTTGCCCCCAAGTCATAGGCTGCGGAAATCATATCAGCATTCATTTCTTTGAGTCGTGGCAAGACCATGAGGACCACAATCGGAATCGAAAAGGCAATGTGGCTGAGTAAGACAGAGACAAAGCCCAGCTGGAAACCAATCATGGTAAAGAGAATCAGGAAACTCGCACCAATCATAACGTCCGGTGCTACCATGAGGATATTGTTGACCGATAAAAGGGCATTCTGAAACTTCTGCTTGGACTGGTAGATATAAATGGCACCGAAGGTCCCGATAATTGTCGCAATGAGCGAGCTGAGGAAGGCTAAAAAGAAGGTTTGAGCCAAAATCAACATCAGGCGACTATCTCCCAGCATGGCTGAGAAATGCTCTAACGTAAAACCAGTAAAGCCATTCATATCCCCACCTTCATTGAAGGCATAGAAAATCAAATAGAAAATTGGCAGATACAAGACAAGGAAGGCAATGGTTAGATAAATCTTTGCAAATTTTTTCATTTATTTCTTCCTCTCTTTCGTTAGCCACATAATGGCCAGCATGGCAAGAATCAAGACGACACCAATGGTGGAGCCCATGCCCCAGTTCTGGGTTGTCAAGAAATGCTGCTCAATGGCTGTACCCAGCGTAATCACACGGTTACCACCGATAAGGCGGGTCAACATAAACAAGCTCAAACTTGGGATAAAGACCGCCTGCACACCTGAACGAACACCATTCATGGACAGAGGAAAAATAACTTTTGTAAAGGTCTGCCAAGGAGTTGCCCCCAAATCTCGACTAGCATTGATAAGATTAGGATCTAAATCATCCAAGGCATTGAAAATCGGCAAAATCATGAAAGGAATTTCAATATAGGCCGCAACAGTGATAAATGAAAAATCTGTAAAGAGAATTTGCTGGGCACCCAGGCCAATAAATTCCAAGAACTGATTGACCGAGCCATATTGACCAAAAATCCCGATAAAGGCATAGGCCTTTAGCAAGAGGTTGACCCAAGTCGGCAGGATAATCAACATGAGCCAGAGCTGCTTGTGCTTGAGCTTGGTCAAAAAATAGGCTGTTGGATAGGATACCAGCAAAGTAACCAAGGTAATCAAACCTGCGTAAAAAATGGAGTTAAAACTCATCCGCAAGTAAGTATTATTTGGCGAGTTAAAGTAGGTTTGGTAGTTGGCTAGGGTAAAGTTGCCATGAATATCAAAGAAAGACTTAAAGACAATCAGGGCAACAGGCGCCAGTACAAAGAGGAAAACCCATAAAGCATAGGGGATGGCAAAGAGCTTAGAGGTTTTCTTCATTGCGTTCCTCCTCAATGGCATTGATCAAGCCATCTTCCACTTCTTCGACTTCTACATATTCCTCGATACGGGCATCAAATTCTTCTTCCGTTTCGTTGAGACGCATGATATGGATGTCTTCTGGTTCAAAGTCCAGACCGATGACCTCACCGACAATAGCCTTGCGCGTCGAGTGAATCATCCACTCATTGCCCAAATCATCATAGGCGATGATTTCGTAATGAACCCCACGGAAGAGCTGGGTATCCACCTTAACCTGCAACTTGCCTTCTTCAGGCAGGGTAATCCGCAAATCTTCCGGGCGGATGACCACTTGTACATCTTCATTTGGACGCATACCACCGTCCACAGCCTCAAAACGCTTGCCGTTAAACTCAACCAGGTAGTCCTCAAGCATGCGACCAGGCAGAATATTGGACTCCCCGATAAAGGTCGCTACAAAATGGTTGATTGGCTCATCATAAATGTCAACTGGTGTCCCTGATTGAACAATTTCACCATCATTCATGACGAAAATCCAGTCAGACATAGCCAGCGCCTCTTCTTGGTCATGAGTAACAAAGACAAAGGTAATGCCCAGACGCTGCTGCAATTCACGCAATTCGTATTGCATCTCGGTCCGTAGTTTCAAGTCAAGAGCTGACAAAGGCTCATCTAGCAAGACAACGCGCGGTTGGTTGATGATTGCACGCGCAATGGCCACACGCTGACGTTGACCTCCAGACAATTTCTGGATGGCACGGTTCTCATAACCAGATAAACGAACCATCTGCAGAGCCTCTTTGACACGGCGATCAATTTCAGCCTTATCAACCTTGCGTAATTTTAGTGGAAAAGCCACATTTTCAAAGACGGTCATATGCGGGAAAAGGGCATATGATTGAAAGACAGTATGGACATCCCGCTTGTTGGTCGGAACATCATTGATCCGCTGTCCATCCAGATAAATGTCACCAGACGTCGCATCCAGGAGACCTGCGATAATATTCAAAATCGTTGATTTACCGGAACCAGAAGCACCAAGCAAAGTGTAAAACTTGCCTTCTTCCAGTTCAAAACTAATGTTTTTCAAGACAGTTGTTCCACTGTCCTCGAAGACCTTAGAAACGTCTTTAAATTCAATAATTGGCTTTTTCAATTCTCATAAATTCCTTCTTTAGGTAAACTAACAGATTCCAGGCTCTGTTGGGCCTATACCACCTCGTGGGCAAGAAAACAGCTCGTCATACTACCTGCTACGATAAGCCTCACCCCTCAACTGTACCGATGATTACAAACTATCACCGATAATCCGAACCTCTCTCTCCAAGGTTACTCCTGAAAATTCTTTGACTGTTTCAATGACATGAGCAATCAAGTTCTCATAATCCTGAGCTGACCCATCCGCTACATTGACCATAAAGCCTGCATGCTTTTCCGAAACTTCCACACCGCCAATACGATGCCCCATGAGACCGGCCTCCATGATGAGCTGGCCAGCAAACATTCCTGGTGGACGCTTAAAGACAGATCCACAAGAAGGGTACTCCAGTGGTTGCTTAAGCTCGCGCAAATGTGTCAATCGGTCCATTTCATATTTGATAACTGGATGATTACCAGGCTTCAAAGCAAATTTGGCAGATAGGACAATTGCCCCATTTTCCTGCAGGATGGATGACCGATAACCAAAGCGCAAATCACGATTATCCAAGGTTTCGACATAACCAGCAGGAGTTAAAATTTGTGCAGATACCAAGATATGGGCCACTTCACCACCATAAGCACCGGCATTCATATAAACAGCACCGCCGACACTACCAGGAATGCCGCAGGCAAATTCAAAGCCAGTCAAGGAATGAAAGAGGGCAACCTTGGTCGTCTCAATCAGGTTGGCACCTGCCTCAGCCTCAATCGTATAGCCAGAAACCGTCACTGAGTTGAGCTTATCCATCCTGATAACAAAGCCCCTGATGCCACCATCACGGACGATAATATTACTAGAATTTCCTAAAACCTGCCAGGGAATACCTTCACGATTGGCAAATTCTACGATGCGTACGATCTCATAGCGATTACGTGGAAAAGCCAGGTAGTCTACTGCACCCCCGACTTTTGTATACGTATATTCCTTTAAGGGCTCATCAAATCGAATATCGATTCCCTCAAGCTCCTGTCTAATCTTATCCTTCATTATCATTCTCATTTCAAAAATAGATATACGGTTCATATTATACCAAAAATTTAACTAGATTACGATTATTTTTGGACAATTGCATCAAAAACAAAAAATACAGTTCCCTCAAGAACCGTATTTTGTTTAGGATACCTTAATCCCGTCTTTATCTACCTGTAGGATATGCACACTGCCGTCCAATTCAAGCTTTTCTATGGCAATTTTAATGGCCTCTTCCTTATCCTTAGAGGCTAGTACCATAACGGTTGGACCTGCTCCAGAAAGGTAGGTTGCATAAGCACCTAACTCCTGAGCTGTTTGCTTGATAGGACAAAATTCCTTGACCAAGAGTTGGCGATGAGGCTCGTGGAACATATCTGATTGGATAAGTTGACCAGCTTTTTCCAAATCACCGGCCATAAGACTGGCAATAGCGACGTTGGCAATACTGCTTGCTGCTACGGCCTTCTTATAGCCCATCTGCGATGGCAGAACTCCACGGCTTTCACTGGTCCGCAGAGGATAGTTGGGAATAAAAGCGATAAAGCTGGCCTCTGGGAAGTCCGTCACAACAGCATGGACTTTCTTATTGACATAGCTGGCAATAACTAGATTTCCATAAATGGCTGGCGCTACATTATCAGGATGACCTTCTATCTTAGTTGCCAATTGCAACTTTTCTTCCTGGCTGAGGTTCAATTGCCCCAATAAATTGGCCAACTCAATCCCTGCTACAATGACAGAGCTGGACGAACCCAAGCCACGGGCCAAAGGAACATCGCTTGTCATTTTCAAGCGGTGAGGTGGCAGGTTTTTGGAAACTTTCAAAGCAGTCTTAATCAGCAGATTACTCTTATCAGATGGAACATGCTCTAGGTCATGCTCAATAAACCATTCATTCGCAGGCGCTAGAATTTCAATGGTCAGGTATTTTGAGAGGGCAACACCGACCGAGTCAAAACCTGGTCCTATATTGGCTGAAGTAGCTGGAACTGTAATTTTCATGCTTATTCTCCCAAGACCTTGAAGGTATTTAAGACAGTGAAGTCCTCAGCCTGGGCAAGCTTTTCAGTCACATTTTCTAGCTGGGTCCTGCTCATCTCATGGGTCACGATAACCAGATGAGCTGTCTCACCGTTTGCCTCCTTCTGCAGAATTTGCTTGAAGGAGATTTCTTCAGAGTTGAAAATTTCTGCTAAACGGAGCATTTTTCCGTTCTGGTCAGATGCTACGATAGAGAAATAATATTCGCTCATCACATCAGACGGAGCTGCCAACTGGAGCGGACGGCTGTACTCATTAAATGCTTTGCCAATCGTACCGTCTTTCAGGCGACGAACAATGCGAATCAGGTCGGCAGTCACGCTAGTAGCTGTTGGTTTTTGTCCAGCACCTGGTCCGTAGTACATAGACTGGCCGATACCAATGGACTCGACAAAGACCGCATTCATAACGCCATTGACACTAGCAAGCGGGTGATTTTTTGGCAGGAAGGTTGGTGACACTTCTGCTGCAATTCCCGAAGCTGTTTCACGAATATCCCCTACCAACTTGATGACATAGCCAAGATCTTGTGCTACTGCTACATCTTCAGGTGTGATATTGGAGATTCCCTTGTGGGCAACGTGGTCAAAATCAACAGTCATACCAAAGGCAAATTGGCTGAGGATAACGGCCTTATAGGCTGCATCAATTCCTTCAACGTCGTTGGTCGGATCTGACTCTGCGTAACCTAGTTCCTGGGCTGTCTGCAGGGCTGTTTCATAAGTCCATCCTTCGTCTAGCATCTTGGTCAGCATGAAGTTAGATGTCCCATTCAAGACACCCAAAACACGGGTAATATTATCCGCAGCAAGAGAATTGACTAAGGTACGCAAGACTGGAATACCGCCTGCAACCGCTGCTTCGTAGTAAAGGGCCAGTCCTTTTTCCTGAGCCAGAGTACGCAATTCACTGCCATGCACAGCCAACAGGTCTTTGTTAGCTGTCACGATATGCTTGCCTGCCTCCAAAGCGCGTGTGATGAAAGTTTTTGCTGGCTCGATACGTCCCATAAGCTCAACGACAATAGCAATGTCGTCATCTGCCAAAATCTCGTCAATGTTGGTCACGAAATCATAGTCATGGCCTGCAGCCAATAAACGCTCTTTTTCCGCATCGTCCTTTACAAGAACCTTTGAAATCTCTATGCTGTCTTGGGCTGCCAATTCAATCTTTTCCTTATTTTCTGTCAGAAGGAATGGCACACCACTCGCTACCGTACCAAACCCCAATAATCCAATCTTAACTACCATATTATCTCCTTAAAACTATTTTTCCTATTATACCAAATATTCTGACTATTTGGCAAAAATTTTGGTATAATTAAAGTAGTAAGAAGAATTACATATATTGAGGTAGTGAATATGGCGAAGAGGAAGCATGGGCGGCACAAGCATCAAAAAGTGAAAAGATTTCCAGTAATATTTACTCTGCTGAGTGTTCTGCTGATTGGAACCCTTGTTTTTTGCCTCGTCTACTTCTATCAAGACCCAGGATCCAGAACAGACTTGGTCCAGCAAACTCCAGAAACCCCTAAAGAAGAGATTGATACGACTCCTTCACAGAAAACTGGTCCTGAAGAAGTAACTTGGGTTAAGCAAAAAAGTCCGGTCCGTCTGCCCATTCTGATGTACCATGCTATCCATGTCATGGCTCCTGAAGAGACTGCCAACGCCAATTTAATTGTGGATCCTTCTACGTTTGAAAGTCATCTCAAGGCCCTCCAGGAAGCTGGCTATTACACCCTTTCACCTGAAGAAGCTCTGCGGGTTCTAAGGGACAATGTAGTTCCTGACGGCAAAAAAGTCGTCTGGCTAACTTTCGATGATAGTCTCTGGGATTTCCATAGCCATGCCTATCCTTTACTTAAGCAGTACCAGATGAAGGCTACCAACTTTGTTATCACTGGTTTTACGGAAAATGGCACAGCGGGCTACCTGACTGTCGATCAGATGCAGGAGATGAAAGAGCACGATATGTCTTTCCAAGGTCATACGGTCAATCATCCCGACCTGGCACAAAGCAGCCTTGAAAGCCAATCCATTGAGCTATCCTACTCCAAACAATTCCTAAACCAGCAACTTAGTCAGGAAACCATTGCTCTTGCCTATCCTGCTGGTCGCTATTCAGCCGATACCCTGGCTGTGGCAGAAAATACCGGCTACCAATTGGGATTGACCACCAACCATGACCTGGCAACTGTTGATAACGGAATGCTTAGTTTAAATCGTCTGAGGGTATTGCCAACGACCACTGCCGACATCTTGCTAGAGATGATTCAAGCCGACTGACATAGAGATACAAGAAAAGATGACCTCATACGAAATCATCTTTTTCTTTTTATATTCCCTTGGACTGCAGCAGCTGCGCATCAAAGTCTGTTGCTGGGCGCCAACCCTTGGCTAATAAGTCTCTGATATGGAGTTTATTGTAGAATGCCGCCATGACAATATTGACGATAAAGACAAGATAGCCCTTTTCTATTGAGTAGGCGTAGTTACCAAGAGCTGCATTGGCCAATAGCATAATAGCCGCCCATTTCCAATCCCGTCTAAAGACAGCAACCCACATGGTAAAAAACAGGGTCGTCCAAGAAAAACCAAGGGGAGCCTGTTTAAATTGTCCCCGATGATTGGTCAGATTTACTTTCATTTCTATCTCCTCTTCTAATGGATAACCCTATTATACACTAAATAGCCTGGGTCATGAAACTTCTGCTTTCCAAGACTTTGACCATAGCCGCAGCTGTATCAATGGCTGTAAAGAGTGGGATACCACCTTCAATTGCTGAGCTACGAATGATTTGACCATCCGAGTCTGCCACACGCTTTTTACCAACTGTATTGACAATGGCTTGAATTTTTCCAGCTCGAACCAGACTTGGAATATCGAAACCACCTGCATCACCAACTTTATTGACCAAGGTAACAGGAAGTTGGTGGTCCGTCAGATAGGCTGCCGTTCCGCTAGTCGCAAAAATACCATAGCCCAAATCGTGGAAACGACGCGCCAGCTCCAAGGTTTCTTCCTTATCTTCATCCGCAATGGTAAAGACGACATTGCCAAATTCTTCCAAGTGCTGGTAGCTAGCTTCAAATGCCTTGTAAAGTGCTTTTTCAAGCGTCACATCTGAACCCATAATTTCGCCCGTTGACTTCATTTCAGGTCCCAAAAGACTGTCAACCTTCGCCAATTTTGTGAATGAGAAGACTGGAGCTTTGACGTGGACCTGCTTGCTTTCTGGATAGAGACCGTCTGCATAGCCAAGTTCTGCCAAGGATTGACCCAAAATCAATTTGGTCGCGACTTGAGCCATCGGAATGTTTGTCACTTTTGATAGGAAGGGAACGGTTCGGCTGGCACGTGGATTGACCTCAATGACATAGACCTTTTCGTCCTTGATAACAAACTGAATGTTCATCATACCGATACAGTTGAGACCAATAGCCAATCTCTTGGTGTAATCAGCAATGGTTGCTTGTACCGCTGGCGACAGGGTTTGCGGTGGGTAAACTGCCATCGAGTCACCCGAATGGACACCTGCCCGCTCAATGTGTTCCATAATTCCCGGAATGAGAACATCCTTGCCATCAGAAATCGCATCTACTTCACACTCTTGACCAACGATATAACTGTCAACGAGAACAGGGTGCTCAGGACTAGCCTTGACCGCCGTCCGCATGTAGGAACGTAGGTCATTTTCATTTTCAACAATCTCCATGGCACGCCCACCCAAGACATAAGATGGACGGACAAGGACTGGAAAACCAATTTTGCGGGCCGCCTCAAGAGCCTCTTCTTCATTGGTTGCGGTTTGACCTGGTGGCTGCGGGATGTCCAAGTCTTTCAAAGCTTTTTCAAACAAATCGCGGTCCTCAGCCAGGTCTAAATCTGCTACCTGAGTTCCCAATATCGGAATACCAGCCTTGGCAAGAGGTTCAGCCAAGTTAATGGCTGTCTGCCCACCGAATTGCACAATGACACCTTTGGGCTGCTCCAAATCAATCACATTGATTACATCTTCCAAGGTCAAAGGTTCAAAATAGAGCTTGTCCGAAACCGAGAAATCTGTCGAAACAGTTTCAGGGTTGGAGTTCATGATAATAGCCTCGTAACCTGCTGCCTGAATGGCTTTGACAGAGTGAACCGTCGCATAGTCAAATTCAACCCCTTGACCGATGCGGATTGGCCCAGAACCTAACACAAGGACCGATTCCTTGTCTGATTTGATGGATTCATTTTCCCAAGCATAGGTTGAATAGAAATAAGGCGTCGCGCTCTCAAATTCTGCTGCACAGGTATCCACCATTTTGTAAACTGGGACAATGCCATTTTCAGTCCGGAGCTGGCGAATGTAGCATTCTGTCCGCCCCCACAGCTCTGCTATTTTACGATCTGCAAAGCCGTATTTTTTCGCTTTTTTGAGGACATCTAGGTTATCAAAATGAGTCGCCAATTCCTGCTCAAGCTCTATAATATGCAACAACTTATCAAGGAAGAACAGGTCGATCTTGGTTAATTGGGCTAGTTCCTCAATCGTATAGCCACGACGAATGGCCTCAGAAAGGTAAAAGAGTCGGTCGTCCTGCGCTTTGACAATCTTTTCCACTAAGTGATCGTCTGTCACTTGGCTGAGTTCTGTCATTTCATTGTGATAAACACCGATTTCCAAGGAACGGCAGGCTTTCAAAAGGCTTTCTTCAATGTTCCGTCCGATGGCCATGACTTCCCCTGTCGCCTTCATCTGTGTTCCCAGACGGCGCTCCCCTTTTTCAAATTTATCAAATGGGAAACGGGGGATTTTAGCAACTACGTAGTCCAAAGCAGGCTCAAACATGGCATAGGTTGTCCCAGTTACTGGGTTAATCATTTCATCCAGGGTCAAACCAACCGCAATTTTTGCCGCTAATTTGGCAATAGGATAGCCAGTTGCTTTTGAAGCCAAGGCTGACGAGCGTGACACGCGCGGATTAACTTCGATGACATAGTATTTGAAACTATGGGGATCCAAGGCCAACTGGACATTACAGCCACCTTCGATTTTCAAGGCGCGAATAATGCTGAGGCTGGCATCGCGGAGCATCTGGTTTTCAATGTCTGACAGGGTTTGAGTCGGCGCAAATACGATAGAATCTCCTGTATGAATTCCCACAGGGTCAAAGTTTTCCATGTTACATACGACCAAGGCATTGTCTGCCGCATCGCGCATCACTTCGTACTCGATTTCCTTGAAACCTGCAATTGAGCGCTCAATCAAACATTGAGTTACTGGCGACAATTTCAAGCCATTTCCTGCGATTTCGCGGAGTTCTTCCTCGTTGGCACACATACCGCCACCTGTACCGCCCAGCGTGAAGGCCGGACGCACAATGACAGGGTAGCCGATAGAATTGGCAAAGTTCAGCGCCTCATCAACGGTCGTCACAATTTCAGACTCAGGAATGGGCTGATTGAGATCCTCCATCAATTGTTTGAACAAATCGCGGTCCTCAGCTTGGTCAATGGCCGACAGTTTTGTTCCCAAGAGCTCAACACCCAGCTCTTCCAAAATTCCAGCCTTGGACAATTCCATAGCCATGTTGAGACCCGTTTGTCCACCAAGGGTTGGCAAGAGAGCATCAGGACGCTCTTTTCGCAAAATACGACTGACAAATTCCAGCGTAATCGGCTCGATATACACCTTATCCGCAATTTCCTTGTCGGTCATAATTGTTGCGGGGTTGGAATTGACCAGTACAACGCTGTAGCCTTCTTCTTTCAAGGCCAAACACGCCTGCGTCCCCGCATAATCAAACTCCGCAGCCTGACCAATAATAATCGGACCAGATCCAATCACCATAATTTTTTTAATATCGTTTCTTTTTGGCATAATGTATGATACAAAGCCCGTTAAGAGGACAAAGCGAAAATAGGAAACGCGCCGCTGATGCTTCAAGCAGCCAAACGACATTTATCTTTTTCACACAGTCCTTAGAGCATGTTCGAATTTTAAAATCAAATCATACTCGAACCTGTATCTTCTCCTTTCTATTTGTCAACTCACAGGTTGACATTAAATAAGATCAGTCCGACGTTAGGAAAGTCAATTCGATACTAATTGGCTTTCCTAACTAGTGCAAGGGATAGCCTGACCTCCATAGAGGCAGGCGTAGGGAAATGAGTTGCGTGCAACCATTGACCTGTCCCTTGCCTTTCTATTTTCTATCTCTCTGGATAGAATTAAATAACTTTCTGACGCTTAGCAACCATTCAACTAGCGTTCTTGCTTAAATGAATCCATCAAGTCCATAAATTCGTCAAATAAATAGCTGGCATCATGCGGACCGGGTGCTGCATCAGGGTGGAATTGCACTGAAAATCCGGGAAGGTATTTGTGACGGACGCCTTCGACAGACTTGTCGTTGATTTCCTCGTGGGTAATCATCAAGCAATCCGGCAGTTCCTCGCGTGACACTGCATAACCGTGGTTTTGACTGGTAAAATCAACACGTCCTGTCGCAATTTCGCGCACGGCATGGTTAAATCCACGGTGACCGAATTTCATCTTGTAGGTCTGGGCACCATTTGCCTTCGCATACAATTGATGGCCCATACAAATACCGAAAATCGGAATCTTCCCTTGAATACCACGAATCATATCAAGCGCCTCTGGAACATCATCTGGGTTCCCCGGTCCATTGGACAACATAACACCGTCTGGAGCCAGAGCCAAAATTTCCTCTGCGGTCGTGTCATAAGGAACGACAGTTACATTGCAATCACGCTTGGCCAATTCACGTAAAATCGAATGCTTGAGACCAAAATCGATCAGTACAACGCTCCGACCGACACCCGGAGCAGGATAGGCTGTCTTGGTAGACACCTGCTCAATATTATTGGTCGGCAAGACTGTCGCCCGTAGCTGATCGGTCAAATGTTCAACACTATCTCCAACATTAGCCAAGGTCGCCTTCATCGTCCCGTGCTGACGAATAATCTTGGTTAAAGCTCGCGTATCAATCCCTGAAATACCGGGAATTTTTTTAGCTTTCAAAAATTCATCCAAGGTCAATTGGTTGCGCCAATTACTAGCACGACGGGCCCACTCACTGACCACCACACCCTTACAAGTTGGCGTGATAGATTCGTAATCATCGCGATTGATGCCATAATTTCCTACCAAAGGATAAGTAAAAGTCAAAATCTGACCGTTATAAGATTGGTCGGTAATGGACTCCTGATAGCCTGTCATTCCAGTAGAAAAAACCAGCTCTCCAGTCACATCAATATCCGCTCCGAAGGCCTCGCCCTCGAAAATTGTTCCGTCTTCTAAAATTAATCTTCTTTTCGTCATATCTACCTCGTTGATTCTCTCAGGAATCCTTTAACGTTTTGAAATTGTATTCACAAAGGGGGCAGAAAACTAGCCTTAGTTAAATGTGCCGAGCTGTGAATACAGGTTCTATACCTTACCATTTACAATCGCCTCCAAAATCGCCATTCGGACAAAGACGCCGTTTTGCATCTGACGAACAATCCGTGATTTGGGAGCCTCTACCAGCTGGTCATCAATTTCAACATCACGATTGACAGGCGCAGGGTGCATAACAATCGCCTGTTCCTTCAAGCGCTTGTACCGTTCCCCCGTCAATCCATGCAGACGATTATAGGTTTCTTTTGAAAAACTTTCTGATCCATCGTGGCGCTCATGTTGGACACGCAGAAGCATCAAGACATCCACTTCCTCGACAATATCATCAATCGCGACATGTTGACCGTAGACATCAAATTCCGCCGAATACCACTCTTCTGGGCCAGTAAAGTAAATATCTGCCCCCAGTCGCTTGAGGATTTGCATGTTGGACTTGGCAACCCGCGAGTGAGTAATATCGCCTGCAATGGCAATTTTCAGATTTTCAAAGGTACCAAATTCTTCATAAATGGTCATCAAATCCAGCAAGGACTGGCTTGGGTGTTGCCCAGAACCGTCCCCACCATTGACAATGGAGGTCTGGATGCTCGGACTATCAATCAATTGTTTGTAGTAATCAACCTCGGAATGGCGGATGACACAAATATCAACGCCCAAGGCTGACATGGTTAAAATGGTATCGTACAAGGTCTCGCCCTTGTTGACCGAGCTGGTTCGAGCATCAAAGTCAATCATGCCCATATCCAAGCGCAGCTCCGCCATTTCAAATGACTTATGCGTTCGCGTCGAATCTTCAAAGAAGAGATTGGAGGCATAATACTTCCGACTTAAGGTAACGGGCTCGCCTTTCTTGAAAGCCAGTCCGCGTTGAATGAGACCCAATACTTCTTCATTCGAAAGCGTTTCCATTGTTACCAAATGTTTGAGAGAAACCTTACCATCTACAATTGTCATGATACTACCTGCCTTTTTGTGCCTGACCTATTCTGCCTCTACTAATAAAACTGCGTCATGACCGTCAATTTCAGTCATGTGAACGATAATTTCCTCAGCCCGACTGGTCGGGATATTTTTCCCAACATAGTCCGCACGAATTGGCAATTCCCGGTGGCCACGATCGACCAAGACAGCTAAACTAACACGAGCAGGTCTGCCCAACGATACGAGATTGTCAATGGCGGCACGAATGGTGCGTCCAGTGTAGAGAACGTCATCCACCAAAATCACATCACGGTCATTGACATCGGCGGTGATGCTGGTGGTATCCTCTTCTACTTTCACATCGTCGCGGAAGGGCTTGGTATCCAATTCTCCCAGAGGAACATCAATTCCTTCCAACTGTTTCAGACGTTCTTGAATCCGTCGGGCAATGAAAACACCTCGCGTCTTGATACCAGCCAAGACGATATTGTCCAAATTCTTATTGCGCTCGATAATCTCATAGGTGATACGGGTAATTGCCCGTTTCATGGTCATATCGTCTACGATTTCTTTGGTTTTCATTCTAAACCTCCATAAATATGATACAAAAAAACTCTCCCTTTCAGGAGAGTTCAGAAAATACAGGACCAGTGCATGAAAAACTCCAACAGAATTTCCCATCTTGTCTGTCCACATTTGCTCAATGCTCTCCTTGCCTGTCTCTCTGGACAGCTCTTAAAGGATTTCTAGCATCAGTATAGCACACTTTACCTACGGCGACAAATTCTTACTGTAAAAAATTTAATAATCTTCGTATTTTGCTTAGAATGGTGCTGATTTAGCCAAAAAAGACTGTGGTTTTAGGGATTTTACACCCGCCAAAACATAACCAAAGAGCAGATAGGTCACAAAGATAATGGCGCAGTAGGTCAAAACGTAGTTCCAGCCATACTTGGGAACATTGAGAAAGAAATAGGCAAATGGACTATCTTTGGCGTCAGGAATAGGAATCTTGAGGAAAAATCCATTGACCAAGCCAAAAGCCATGTAGGCAAGTGGCAGACTGGTCCACCAAACGGGGTCCAACCACTTGTACTGTCGCAGCCGATCGACAATGAGCGTATCCAGCAAGAAATAAATGGGAACGATATAGTGGCAGAGAAGATTTTCCACGCGCCAAAAATGCTCAGCCAGCGGTGCCAACATGATATGATAGACCACACAGGTTATCATGATGGACATAGTCACACCAGCCTTGATTCGCAGAAAGTTCTGGTCTTGCAAATTTTGGCCCTTGTTCATGGCATAGACCATATAAACAGCAAAAACCGCCACCAAAAGATTGGACAAAACCGTATAATACATGAGCATACCAATGCCGTACTTGGCAATTTCCAAACCAGTCCCTGTAATGGCTAAAATCGCCAGCAAACAACGACTGTAAAATACTTTGATGCTTCATAGTTTCCTTTCTTATGTTAAAACCTTTTTCAGACTTTCCTGAGGTGTTGGCGGACGGTAGTAAACTTTCTTGTTTCTAGGTTTACTCCTCAAACAGTCCCCCAGACTGTTTGAGCTACCTACGGAATTCCATACCTAGTATTTGAGACATTTGTCGCTTTTTTATTTCCAAGCAACAACCTACAAAGGTCTGGGAGACCTTTGTAGCCCGAAATACTCCGAATGCCTGAAACGATAACGTTTCAGGCATTTTCATCATAGCGGAAAGTCGTGGTTTGGGCTCGCTCCGCTCGCAAAATAAAATAATTTTTTGTTTTATTAGCAGAGCTACTCAGATTATTTGAGCCAATACATAGTTTGTCTACGTCTTGAAAAGACTGGATTTCCCAGTCTAATTGCTAAATCTTCTTCACAAATTCTGATTTGAGTTTCATGGCTCCAAATCCGTCGATTTTGCAGTCGATATTGTGGTCGCCTTCAACGATGCGGATACCTTTAACGCGCGTGCCTTGCTTGAGATCCTTCGGTGCGCCTTTGACTTTCAAATCCTTGATCAGCGTCACTGTATCTCCATCAGCCAAGCGATTGCCATTGGCATCAATAGCGACTGGACCGCTCTCTTCCTCAGCAACCTCGGCTGGGTTCCATTCGTATGCACATTCTGGACAGACCAAAAGCGCGCCGTCCTCATAGACATATTCTGAATTGCACTGTGGGCAATTTGGTAAAGTTTCCATTCTCGTTCTCCTTCTTTTTCATCTGTATCAGTCTATCATCTTTTTGGAAAATGGGCAAGATGCTCTTATTGTCACTACTGAGTAGCTTGACGTAGTTTTTCCAGTGTTTCTTGGAAAATAGCTGGCGCGTCAGCCGTAAATTCTACCAGCTCTCCCGTTCTCGGATGGGTAAATCCAAGCGTCTGAGCATGCAGAAATTGCCCCTGCCCCTTGAGCGTTTTACGTGGTCCATAGGCCTCATCGCCTGCCACAGGATGACCGATATAAGCCATGTGAACACGGATTTGGTGGGTTCGTCCCGTTTCCAAGGTCAATTCAACCAAGGTATAGTCACCGAAACGTTCCAAGACTTGAAAACGTGTGACTGCTTCCTTGCCCTTGGCTGTGACTGCCTGTTTCTTACGATCTTTCTCCGAACGACCAATCGGTGCCTCAATCATACCGCGGTCATTTGGTAGGTTTCCGTGGACAATGGCAATATATTTGCGGAGGGATTTCTTGGCTTTCAATTCCTCAGCCAACCTGGTGTGGGCCTCGTCGTTTTTAGCAATCATCAGCAAACCGGATGTGTCCTTGTCAATCCGATGGACAATGCCCGGGCGCAAAACGCCATTGATAGCCGACAAATCTTTCACATGATAAAGCAGGGCATTGACTAGCGTACCCGACGTGTGACCAACAGACGGATGCACCACCATGCCTTGTGGCTTATTGACAACCGCTACATCCGCATCCTGATAGATAATTTCGAGTGGAATATCTTCAGCTACATAATCAATTTCTTCCACTTCTGGCACCTGATAGGAAATTACATCTCCTGCTTGAACACTATATTTAGCTTTCTTGGCTTGGCCATTAACCAAAACCAGACCAGCCTTAATTTGCTCATTGGCAACCGAGCGGGACAATTCCGTCAAATCCGCCAAAGCCTTATCCAGACGAACACCACCTGTTTCAACTCTTACTTCCATTACTTTCTTCTTTCAAAATACAAATAAACAGGAGCCCAACTCCCACCGACAGACACATATCAGCCACATTAAAGACCGGGAAATTGATAAAATCAAGCTGGAACATATCCACCACGTAGCCCAGACGGGCACGGTCAATAAAATTTCCCAAAGCCCCCGCCATCATCAAGGACAAACTGAACAAGGTCAAGAGATTTCCCTTGATATTTTTGACATAATACCAGACCAAGCCAATCATGACAACCACTGTAACAATGGTGAAAAACCACTGCTGTCCTTGCAAAATAGACCAAGCCGCACCATAATTTCTCAGATAGGTCAAACTCATAAAACCTGGCAAAAATTCCCGACTGGCGTACAATTCAATATTGGCTACGGTCCAAGCCTTGACCAACTGGTCCACACCGATAAAAGCCACTGCCAAAAGTGGCAATCCAAACTTACGCATTTTCTTCCTTCTTCTTATCAAAATAAGCCTGCATGGTATCGACAAAATCAAGCGCACAATGGCTCAGTTCATCGCCAGCCCGCTTGACATAGACCATGCGGTTATCCACCTTCCCCTTAAAGGGAATGACCGTAATCCCATTGACCGACTTGTCATCCAAAAATCCCGAACCCGTCGCATAGGCATCCGTCCGCTCTAGAATCCCATTCAAGGTAGCGCGATCCGTCACATCAAAAACAACCGACGAATCCGACGTGTCAATCAAATTCTCAGAATAATAAAGATAAGCCTCTTTTTCTTGGGTAAATCGGACCGTTGGCAAACCAACCAAATCCTCAGCCTCAATCTCTGCCTTTGCAGTCAAAGGATGATCCTCCCGCAGGTAGATATGGGTCTGAAACTCCGCCAACTCAATCGCCTGCAAATGCAATTTGTCCAGCTTTTGCATAATCCCCTTGGTATTGCGATCGTTGAGATAAATAATTCCCAGCTCACTATACCCCTGCGCCACCTCATCCAAAATTTGTACCGTAGTCGACTCAAAAATCCGAAAATGTGGATATTGAGGATGCTGCCGAGAAAAATCCGTAATCAAGGGAGGCAGGAAATCATAGTGCTGACTGCTGATAGAAAAAGTTTTTTCACCTTCTTCTGATTGCAAATAAAGATGCTCAAATTGATCAAAGCCCTTGACTAAACTCTGAGCCTTCTCATAAAATTCCATTCCTTTTTGGGTCAAAAAAGTCCCTGAACTGGTCCGACTGAAAATCTGAAAACCTAGCTCTTTTTCTAAATCTTTGATGGAAATGGATAGGCTAGGCTGAGATACGTACATTTTCTCCGCTGCCTCACGAAAAGTTCCACTATTGGCGATAGCTACCACATAGCGAAGCTGTTGAATATTCATCGATCCATCCTTTCTTCATTCCATTTTTCCTATCTTTCTATTATACCACATAATAAAACCACCAGCAAAATTGCTGGCGGTAAGTGACTATAACTTTTTAATCATGATAAGACAGGGATTCCATTCGTCCCACAAGTTTGGAAAAACTTCCAACTTAGCAAAGCCACAAGAGTGATAAAAGCCAATCGTCTGATCATATTCTTTATAATGCTCTTGGTCAACCGTTTTGACTTGTAGATAGGCATAAGATTTTCTCGCCTCTCCTTCTAATGCTTGCATCAACGCTCGTCCCAGTCCTTTTCGATGATGAGATTTTTTAACACCCATACAGTGAACTTCCCCACAATCGTCGGAGGTGCTCGTTAAGGTTACGAATCCTACTGGCTCATCTTCGTCAAATGCAGCCCACAACGGCAGCAAACTCCCATCCTGGATATATTCTTTAGTGCTTTCAGGTAAGCCAAACCACTCAGGTAAATCTGTCAATACCGTTTTAATAATATCAGCTTTTACAACTGAATCCCTGATTGCTACAATCTTCATTATTTTCTCCTTTCGGAGGTTAATTTGCCCTAACCTCCTTACACTTGATTCCTTGTTTTCTAAAATATCTTACTATTCCTTTCATTTGAATCGCCTCCCTTCATTCTATTATATGGTAATTCTAGCATCTATTGCCCTTATTAGTAATCTATATTTACATGTTCATTTTCAACTGATAACTTTTTATTTAACTACCAATGCCTGACCATTTCACACCAAACCCTTGGTAAATGAAAAATGGGTATCAAAACAAAAAAACAGGCCTTCCGAAATCTCGGAAAGCCTATTGTTTGCTATTTCTAGCTCAACTCTCTCTTTTATTTCAAGGAGAGTTGCTAAAAAGGTTCCCCGAACCTTGCCTTTCATTTAATTCAAAAAGGCAAGAAAAAATGGTCCACTGGACCATTTTTTTACTTAGCGATTGGGTAAACAGATACTTGTTTCTTATCGCGACCTTTACGTTCGAAGCGTACAACGCCTTCTACTTTAGCGTAAAGAGTGTCATCTCCACCACGACCTACGTTAGCTCCTGGGTAGATTTTTGTACCACGTTGGCGGTAAAGGATTGAACCACCTGATACAGTTTGGCCGTCAGCAGCTTTCGCACCAAGGCGTTTCGCTTGTGAATCACGACCGTTTGACGTTGAACCTCCACCTTTTTTGTGGGCCATAAATTGCAAGTTAGCAAGATTCAAGTTTAACATATGTTATTCCTCCGAATTTCTGTAATGATTGCTTCAAGCTACGCCTTAAGCGTTGATAGCGTTGATAACAACTTTTGTGTAAGGTTGACGGTGACCTTGTTTGCGGTGGCTACCTTTTTTAGGTTTGTACTTGAAGGTAACAACTTTTTTCTGTTTACCTTGCTTTTCAACAGTACCAACAACAGTAGCGCCTGCTACAAGTGGAGTACCCACAACAGTTTTCTCACCACCAACAAGAACTACTTCTTCGAAAGTAACTTCTTGACCTGCTTCAACGTTCAATTTTTCAACGTAGATAGCTTGACCGACTTCAACTTTAACTTGTTTGCCGCCAGTTTTAATGATTGCATATGTGCTCATTATGCACCTCCTATGATTTTTGGGCCTTGCCCGAATTTTATGTGAAGACTCGCCTAGTACCGTGGGACGAACCACTTAAACGGTAGTCGTGCGGTTGCACAGGGTGTGCATAGTCAACACTCCAATTATAACAAAAACACCTGCAAATGCAAGTGTTTTGTATGATTTTTTTACATTTCAAAGCTTTCACTGGTCTGTTTGTTTGGCAAGAAGAGCGAGAGCAGGATGCCAACCACTGCTGGCATCAGCCATGATAAGGATTGTCCGGCAAATGGCAGAGCTCCAATCAGGTTTGAAATTCCTGACCAGCCAAATTGTCCAGCCAAGACTTCTACTAGCGACAAGACTGTTACCACACCAACTGTCAGCTGCATGCCTGGTTTTGACAGAGGCACAAATTTATTGACAATGGTAATCAGAACAAAACAAATGGTAATCGGGTAGAGAACCAAGAGAACTGGGATAGAAAAGGCAATAATCTTGCTCAAACCAAGGTTAGCAATTCCAAATCCAATCAAGGTAAAGACTGTCGCATAAACCTTATAGGAAAATTTCGGAAAACGTTCCGCGAAAAATTCGCCTGTCGAAACAATCAAACCCGCTGTCGTCGTAAAGCAAGTCACGATAACCATAGCAGCCAAGAAAATCTGAGCGCTAGGACCAAAAATAGCTTGCGTTGCTTGCGACAAGATGTAGACGCCCTTGTTTGTGTCAGAAGCTAGAACATCAGCTGGTACTGGGAAATGATTGCCCAAGAATGCTAAACCAATATAGAGAGCAGAGAAAGCCAGTGCAACGACTGCTCCAACCGACCAAATGGTTGACACATACTCTTTCTTGCTTGAAAATCCAAGCTGTTTCAAGGTATTGACCGCTACCACACTAAAAGCTACTGCTGCCAAGGCATCCAGTGTATTATAACCTTCGATAAAACCTGTTCCAAATGCACGTCCTGCCGTGTAGCTTTCTGCGGCTGGTAAAGGATTAGTTGAACCATACTTGACAATTCCCAAAACGACCAAAATGACAATCAAGATAGCAAAAACCGGAGTCAAAATCCGACCAATCGTGTCCAAAATTTTAGACGGTTTCAAGGCGATCAAATAGGCTGCCACAAAGTAAAAAGCTGTAAAACCAAACAACCATAGACCCAGATTCGCATCGCCCAACAATGGAGCAATTCCAACCTCAAATGACGTTGTAGCTGTACGTGGAATTGCAAAAAATGGTCCTATCGCCAAGTACAAGGCAACAAGATAGACCGTTGCAAAGGCCGGTGAAATCTTGCGAGAAATTTCATGTACATACCCTTTTGGATTTAAGGTACCGACAATCAAGGCAATGACGGCAATACCGACACCCGATACGACAAAGCCGAGAATGGCCGGCCAAAAATTCTCACCTGACAAGACCCCCAAAGCTGGTGGAAAAATCAAGTTTCCTGCACCAAAAAACATACCAAACAGGAGTAAACCTGTTAGAGCTCCTTTTTTCATAAAAACTCCTTCTTATCTTTTTCGAAAGTCCATTATACCACAAAAATTCGATTTTTTCCGAACGTTAGGTTATTAAGGTAACGACACCTAAGTCAAATAATTAAAAAACGCATCAAATCAAGTTAAAATTAACCTTCATTTGATGCGCGAATGAATTTCTTTCTAAAGCTGTCTATTCTTTCCCAACCGTGTCAGACATTAAACTTCATCAACAGTTTACAGTAAATCTTCGATTAAATTGTCAATCTCATCTTTTGCTTCCACTTTTGGTGTAATTTCAGTTACAATAATCCCTGCAACAGCTCGTTCCACCAATCCTTCTACATCCATGCGAGCTTCGTACTGCTCGACATGTTTGATTTTCGGATTGGTTTTTGGACGGTCAGGGGCAAAGATGGTACAGCAATCCTCAAATGGCTGGATGGAAATATCAAAGGTATCAATTTCTTGAGCAATATCAATGATTTCCAACTTGTCCATGGTCACAACTGGACGGATAACAGGTGTATTGGTCACTGCATTGATGGCCTGCATAGACTCCAAGGTCTGACTTGCCACTTGTCCTAGACTTTCACCATTGATAATAACCATGGCACCACGTTCTTCACGAACTCGGTCTGTAATCCGCATCATGAAACGACGGGTCAAGGTCATCAAATAAGCTTCAGGTGCTTTTTCCTTAATTTCTTCCTGAATTTCTGTAAATGGCACTTCGATAAAGGTGATATTGCCACCAAAGGCTGTCAATTTACGGGTCAAATCATGGGCTTTTTTAAGAGCACCTGGGCTAGTATAAGGAGGACTTGCAAAGTGGAGAGCTTCGATTTCTACCCCACGTTTCAGTGCTAAATAGCCCGCAACTGGCGAATCAATACCACCTGATAGCATCAGCGTACCCTTGCCAGATGTACCAACAGGAAGACCGCCTGCCCCCTTGATTTCTTCATGGGAAATATAAGCTGCGTCTGGACGGATTTCCACTCGCAAGGTAATATCTGGCGACTTCATCTGTACCTGTACATTTGGAATGGCTGTGAAGACAGCATCACCCAAAACTTGATTGAGGTCGCGGCTATCCAATTCAAAGCTGTGGTCGCTACGACGCGCAGCAATCTTGAAGGTCATCCCTTCCTTGTAAATGGACTGCATAATCTCCACAACCGCTTCTTTCAAGGCTGGAACAGACTTCTCAATCTTATAAGACGGTGCGAAATTTTGGATCCCAAAAATCTTCTTCAAAGAAGCTGAAACTTCCTGATAATCTGCCCCGTTCAAATAGACATGACCACGATCACGGTCAAAATAAACGGTCACTTCTGGGTAGACAGAAAGGACATGTTTGATATTATTGCGGAGTTTGTTGACAAACCGCATCTTGTTTTTCCCTTTGGTTGACAATTCGCCATAGCGAATCATAATTTCTGAATAGTTCATTCTACCTTACTTTCTGTGTATTGTGATAAATTTGCTTGAAAATCGTGAGGAATTGCTCGATTTGCCCCATGTCATTATCATCGTCTAAGCTGATACGGACGGCCGTTTGAGCCAGCTTCTGCGGTACTCCCATGGCAATCAAGGTTCCAGCCGGTTTTCCAGCCTTGGACGAGCAGGCTGAAGTGGTCGAAATGTAAATCTGGTGGTCTTCAAAGGCATGGACGATGACTTCACCACGGATATTTTTAATGCCAAAGGTCAAAATACTTGGTGCAAAATTATCCATGCCTGAAAAAACAGTCACATGGTCAAATGTGCTGAGTTCTTCCAAGAGGATTTGCTTCATGGCAGACAATCGTTTCTGGCTATCCTGCGCCTTGTCCAAACTGAGGCGGAGCGCTTTAGCAGTTGCTGCAATACCAGCCACATTTTCCGTTGTTGATCTCTTGTCACTCTCTTGACCACCGCCTGTCAAAAGCGGAGAAATTTTCTTACCAGATTTGACATAGATAAAGCCGACTCCACGAACTGAATGGAATTTATGACCAGAGAAGGTCGCAAAATCAACGCGTTCCGTCAAAAATCGTTCTGTCGGGATTTTAGTGATAGCCTGAACAGCATCCACGTGGAAGGAAATAGTCGGTTTGTCCATCAGCAAGTTTGAAATTTCCGCAATCGGCTGGATAGAGCCAATTTCATTGTTGACTGCCATGACGGATACCAAAATCGTATCGGGACGTAACAAGCTCTCCAATGCCGAAACGTCCACAAACCCTTGGGCATTGACCGGCGCAAAATCCACCTCAAATCCCTGCGATTGGAGCCAAAGGGCGGATTCCTTGACCGCTGGATGCTCAATGTCAGACACAATGATATGCTTGCCCAAATGCGACCGTTCAAAGGCAACCCCCTTGAGAACCCAGTTGTCCCCCTCTGTACCACCAGAGGTAAAAAAGATTTCCTTGCTATCCTTGCCTAGCAATTCTGCAATTTGCTTACGGGAGGCCTCTAAGATACGGGTCGCCTGACTGCCCAAATTGTGCAGACTAGACGGATTGCCCCAAATTTTTGTCGCTACTTCTGTATAGGTCTTGAGCGTCTCAGGATAGACCTGAGTCGTCGCTGCGTTATCAAAATAAATCATGATATCATTCCTTTGTTTGCAATAGTCCTATTTTATCACTTTTTACCAGCTTTCGCCAACCATCACTACGAAAAGACAGCCCACGGACTGTCTTGCATACCTATAAAATTTCTTTCAACCGTTCGATATCAGCCTGGCTAGTTGACCAGCTAGTTGCAAAGCGTATGATACTGTGACTATCGTCATATTTTTCCCAGAAACTGTAAGCAATGCCTGATTCAGACAATTTCGGCAACTCTTCATTTTTGACAATAATAAACTGCTGATTAGTCGGCGAATTGAGATAAAACCGATAGCCTTTTTCAACTAAAACTGCCTTGAGTTGCTCTGCCATGTCGATCGCATGCCGTCCGATGCTCATATAGAGATCATCAGTGAACAATCGATCAAACTGGACTCCAATCAATCGTCCCTTAGCTAACAAGGCACCGTGATGTTTGACAATAGATACAAAATTCTTTGGCTGATTATTCTTTGTAAATACAAGAGCTTCTCCCAACAAGGCGCCAAGTTTTGTCCCTCCGATGTAGAAGACATCTGTCAGCTCTGCTATGGCCTGCAAATCAAGATCCGTATCGCGTGCAGCAAGCCCATAACCCAAGCGAGCACCGTCTAAAAAGAGCGGAATATTGTGCTGCTGGCAAACTTTGGACAAGTCTTCTAACTCTGTTTTGCTATAAAGCGTACCATATTCAGTCGGGTGAGAAATATAAACCATTCCTGGATGAACCATATGGGCATGATTAGCATCAGCATAGAAATCTTTGATGAAATTATCAACCTCACTTGCCGTTATTTTCCCTTCATGATGCAGCAGTGTCAAAACCTTGTGTCCAGAAAATTCAATAGCACCAGCCTCATGTGTAGAAATATGCCCAGTATCTGCAGCAATCACACCCTCGTAGGATGCCAGCAAGGAATTGATAGCGATTTGGTTGGTCTGTGTTCCACCTGCTAAGAAGGTTACTTGAGCATGAGGACAATTTGTAGCTTGGCGGATTTTCTCAATTGAAGATTCTGTGTGGCTATCAAGTCCGTAGCCTGCTAATCCCTCGTCATTAGTAGTAATTAGAGCTTCCAGTAAAGCAGGATGAGCTCCCTTATTATAGTCATTTTCAAAATGTAGCATCTTTATTTCCTTTCAGGAGTTTCAAATTTTATGAACAAACTATGAACAAGTGCAACAAAAACCCTTATAGGATAAGGGTTTTCGCCGTTATATTATCCACCCTGAGGGAATCGAACCCCCATCTCAAGAACCGGAATCTTACGTGATATCCATTACACTAAGGGTGGAAAGGAAAAACTTGCGCAAGGCAAGTTTTTAATCGAATTACAATTCAATGTCACCGAAAAGGTCTGCCATTGAGAAACCAGTTTGTGTTTCTGGCAATTCGAAGTCACGTTTTTCTTCGCGTTTTTGACGACGTGGACGTGGTGCACGTTTTTCAGCTTTTTCTTCGCCTTCAGCTGCTGCTGGACGCTCTTCCAAAGCCTTAATAGAAAGTGATACACGCTCATCAGCTGCATTCACTTCAAGAACTTTAACAGTAACTTCTTGACCTACTGACAAAGCATCTTTTGGATTTTCAACACGTTTGTGTGAAATTTGTGAGATGTGTACCAAACCATCAATACCTGGCAATACTTCAACGAAAGCACCGAAGTCAGTCAAACGTTTCACTTTACCTTCAATCACATCACCAGCTGCCAATTTTTGCTCAACGCCGTCCCACGGACCAGGCTGTGTAGCTTTCAATGACAATGATACGCGACCTTCAACTTCGTCGATAGCAAGAACTTTAACTTCAACTTCTTCACCAACAGTAACTGCTGATTTAGGAGATACGTTACGCTCATGTGACAATTCAGTTAAGTGAACCAAACCATCAACACCACCAAGGTCGATGAAAGCACCGAAGCTAGTGATACGGGCAACTTTACCAGTTACAACTTCACCTACTGACAACTTACCAAATACTTCTGCACGTGCTGCTGCTGCTGATTCTTCAACAACGTCACGTCGTGACAAGATGAAGCGGTTTTCTGCTGGATCAACTTCTTTGATTTTAGCATCAAATTCTTGACCTACAAAGCGCTCAGTGTTACGAGTGAAACGGCTATCGATCATTGAAGCTGGGATAAATCCACGAAGACCTTCAAATTCAACTGCAAGACCGCCTTTAACGGCACGAGTAACTTTAACTGTAACAACTTCGTCTTCACGACCAACAAGCTTGTCCCATGCTTTACGTGCTTCCAAACGTTTCTTAGAAACAAGATATGTAACAGTGTCAGTATCTTTCCCTACTACTTGACGAAGCACAAGCAATTCAAGTGTTTCACCAACTTTAACAAGGTCGTTGATATCAGCATCACGGTCGTTTGTCAACTCACGAAGAGTCAATACGCCTTCTACACCAGTACCTGAGATAGCTACATTCGCTTGACCAGCATCAACTGTCAATACTTCAGCAGTTACGACATCACCAGGTGTAACTTCGCTTACACTGTTCAACAAATCTTCAAATTCGTTCATTATAAATAAACCTCCGACAATCGGGCCTCCCGACCCAACATAAAATATATTTTATTAAGGCACACGCAAGGACAACAACAATATGGACATCTTTGACGAATTAGGATAAACCTAATACCTTGACTGGGGTAGCTGGATTCGAACCAACGCATGAGGGAGTCAAAGTCCCTTGCCTTACCGCTTGGCGATACCCCAAAATACACCACTAAGATAACGTTCTGAAATGAACTCGGGCTAAACGCTGTGTAAAAAAGATAAGTTGCCTAGCAAATCAGGATTTGCTGTCAACTTCCTATTTTTACTGTGCGTTTGACGCCCTTAGTATCTTAGATATGGAGAGAGAGGGATTCGAACCCCCGAACCCGAAGGAGCGGATTTACAGTCCGCCGCGTTTAGCCTCTTCGCTATCTCTCCGCGCACTAACATTCACTATTCTACCATAGAATAGTGATAATTACAAGTCTTCTAATTGCTTAAATTGTAATTTTCGATAATATTTGCTACTGCTGATTCCAAAGATTTATAAAAACTATCAACAGCTCCGTTTTTTACCACTGCAAGATTTTTTTCTTCAAATTCAGCAATCTCACCGATAACTTTTTTTCCGATAACCAAACGATAGCCTGAAAATTCTTCTTTATTAACCACAACCTTGCTATCTTCTAGTTGGATTTCAATTTTTTTATCTTTTTTACTCATTTTAAAACCTCACTTTTACTATTCTACAAAAAAATAGAAGAGCATGCAAGTGCAAGCGCTCCTATTTTACTATTTGTTCGGATTTACATTTTTTACTATGATAAACAATTATTTTTTACCTTCTCGATACAATTGCTTTGTCTTGTAGCCTTGTTCTAAAATATCAACCATTTCAGCCAGACGCTTGTTCTACGTGGCCTCTGTCTTGGCTGAGTAAACATACCTGGCCCAATCTCGTTGATAGCCTGGCGTTAAACTCTGATAAAAGCTCAATTCTTTTGGATGATGTTCCAAAAACCCCTCAATGTCTGCGACCTTATCCAGATAATCGCCTACTCTGGCTGACGATCGACTGCTTGACTGGACCTTTGTTTCTGGTTGGAATTTGACTGCCACCATGGTGTAGTTGTCATCAAGCGCTACCATTCGATTGAACTTGTAGGCTGTGCCCTTGATATAGCCATCCTCATCAGTAACTTCTAGATAGGGAAAAATGTGATCTCGATGAATGGGAGCGTGCCCTAGCTTGTTCTTATTTTTGGGATAGAAGAGATAAAGCTAACCATTTTCAACTAGGAGATGTTGTGCAGATGCCTGCAAAATTATGTTCTTCATCTCCTCTAAGCTATAAACGTAGGCTAGCCCAAGCTCAAGTTTCTCCGCTACTTCTGTCGGAAAGCCATAGCCATCAAAAGCAGTTTCTTCCTCCTGCGCTGGTTTCATCATAGCCACATCTGTGAACTTATCCAACTTTAGCTTTTTCAATAAGGTTTCATCCATGATTTTACTCCCCTTTTTGACGGTGGTATTCAATAGATTTGACCAGAATTTCCTCTAGAACTTCCATATCAATGTCTGCCAATTTATTAACATAGACACAACCAACTGCTGCCTTATGCTTGCCCAAACGGTCCAATAGCTCCTGGCGTCCAGGCAGATTTTGATCAATATAAAGACTAATCTTAGCCTGTCTGGCCGCAAAAGCGAGAATGGGTGAATCTCCTTCCGTCCCAGTATCATACTTATAATGGTAGCAACCAAAGCCAATAATGCTGGGATACCAAACGACAGCTTCCTCCTGACTGATGCGCTGGTGCAATTCTAGTAATTTGTAGGCATCTTCCTGCTTACGGACTGTTTTCAATTCTGCAAACAATTCATGGACTGACTGTCCAGTAGGGGAAAATTTTGACATAGATTTCCTTTCTGATGAGTGGCTTTAATAATATTCAAAGATTGTAAAATTTAGTTACAACATTTCCCTAGTTTTATATCCAAGTGTACGTAGAATATCTTGCATCTATTTTCTCCTTAATATCTTGTTTTATTTTTGATAGTACAATTGATTTTAAAACTAAATTCCATCCAATATTTGGAATTAAAGAGATTATCAATCCCAAAATAATCAACTTCATTCCAAATTCTCCCATAGAGCTGGGTATAAAATATAGCCAAAACATTCTATTTTGATTGCTATGACCGAGGAGGGGGACAATACCAATGAACATTAAAGAAATGATTTACATAAAGGACGAACGCAATAATAAAAGTGAGAAAATTTAAATCGACATTTAAAGTGTAAACACATTTACTTCGACAATCAATCTCAGATGTTATTAAAATTGAGTATAAGTCAGATACCATTTCAACCAATATTCTTAAACTCTATAGAACCGAAATCCATTATAGTTTCGTTTATGAAGTCATTATATTTCATACTCTCTTCTCATTCTATACAATAATTTTTCTTTTATTATATCACATTCCGCTTTCGCATCCCTCTCTTTTTAACTTCGGACACCAGAAAAGACGATAGATTTTGGGGTATGATACTCCATTTCTATCGCCTTATATCTTTGAATTCAGTTTTATTCAGTTTTATTAAGTTTCGTTCACCTCGACCAATCTGAATGTCGGAGAAGCATATAAAATTGTATTCCCTTACTAGCTGAAAAACCTTTCTTTTTTCCTTAGAAGTTTAATTATTATTACAAGGGAAATAACCACCTCTAAAACATATACCCCTATCAATACTATAGGCAGAATTTGAACTTCTGCAAGGCTACCGCTGAGCAATATGTAATCCCAAAGAGAATGGAAAATTATAGGGAACAGTATTTTTCGTGTGTCCAAATACATAGCTCCTAAGAACACTCCCATAACAAAGGTTGAGCAAAGTTGTCCCATTAGCTCGGAGACTGATAGACCTCCTATAACATTTATTAAATGTAATGCACAAAATAGCACTGAAGATAGCAGTATGGCAAGAGCCGGATTCATCTTCTTCGCCATTGCACCAAGCAATATCCCTCTGTACATGCCTTCTTCAGCTATTCCAATCAAAGCAGTATCTATTATCAATATAACAAATGCTAAATCCGGACTAAATCCTCTGACAATTGAATATAGTCCAAACCCTACTACAGGGATGAACAAAAGTGCTGAAAATACATAGCTCGGCTTGCTTTCTGAGTGCAAGGTTAATTCATTTTTATTTTTTATGCCGTAGTACAAAACCAATATCGCTAATATAAACATAAACGGCAAAAACTTCCTGCTGAACTCCGTTGAATTATATGGAGTATTTAAGAAATGATTACTTATAAAAAGTCCTATTCCCATTATAATCATATACGCTGTTAATAAAATATAGTTCTTCTTCATATACAACCTCCTGCTTTCATCTATCAAAAAGTCCTCCAATTATTTGCTTGAAGTGCTTTGATTTTGCCTCTAAGTCCACTACAATATAGAGATAGCTATATGTAAGCCATTCTAATTCATCTGACTAATCAATTATTCTTTCTATGGTTCTTACCAATCAATCCAAGCAACATAAACAAAGCAACAACGCCTGTCACCAAGTAAAAACTAATGTTGGAGCTATCTCCGGTTTCCGGAGCTTTATATTTCTTAACTACCGTAGGAACATTTGCAGGAGGATTAGTTTTGTTATCCTTATCATTTTTAACAGAAAGCTTTATAACGGCTTCACCCTCATCCAAATCTTTTACATTAACTTTTACAGGTTCCTTATTTAAAACATATCCGTTAGGAGCCTTTGTTTCAACCAATATATACTCTTTGTCATAATCCAGCTCATCAATTATAGCCTTACCGTCAGCCCCTGTTGTCACAGTTTTTATAGGTTTACCTGAGCAGAGCCGACTTTTACCAAGAATAAATCAAATGTTGCATTTGCCAATCCCATATTACTTTTCAATATCTTCTTTTTGAAATTTTCTAATCATACCTTTACCATCCAATCTGTTCCATTCTATTAATAATAAATAGTTTTTGCAAGCAGTAACATTAGTCCTGTCCAATACAGAACTAAATCCTTTCAATAATTATTTGTCCAACTTTTTGGGGTCAGTACATTCTAAATCTTTTCTTTTTTATTTGTATCAGAGCGTAAAAATTCTAGCACGTCCTGATAAATAGTTTCTTTATCTCTTTCATTAAGTATTTCATGTCTCATACCTTTATAAAGCTTGCTTTTAATGTTTTTATATCCAAGACTTTTTAAGAATCCTTCTAAACCCTTAAACTTTTCGTTTCCTTGAATAACAGGATCATCTTCTCCAGCTATTAAAAATATTGGTAAAGCAGTGTTTTTTGGTCTCCAGTCTTTGCCATTGTACGCTGATTTTAATAATTTAAAAAGATTGATAAATGCATTTGTAGTAAATATAAAACCACAAAGCGGATCTGCATCGTATTCCTTGACTGTGTCTGGATTAGCGCAAATCCAATCTAGCTGGCTTTCATATCCCTTGCTATATTGACCGGCTGATAAAGAATTAAAAAATTTATTGGGCTTATATTTGCCATAAAAAACACTGCTTATTTTTGCTAAAAATACTGCAAATCCCGCTAATTTATTCTCAGTTGGTGGCCCACATAAAACTATTTTATCAAGCTCGTAATCGTATTTCTTTAAATAATTTCTAGAAACAAGAGTGCCCATGCTATGACTAAATATTGAAATACTTAACGAAGGATATCTTTCTTTTAAGTATTCTGTCACTTGATAAGCATCGTCAACAATAACAGAGCTGTCCTCTGTATAAAAATATCCTAAGTGAGATGAGTCTTTAACGCTAGCTCCGTGACCTCTATGGTCATGAATCGCACAGACATAACCGTTTTGAGCTAAGTAATTCATAAAATCGTAGTATCTTTCTTTATGTTCTGACATTCCATGAACTAACTGAACAATTCCAATAGGATTAGAGCTTGGCTCTATAATAGCAAGTTCGAGCTCCAGTCCATCTCGCTTAGATTTAATTTTTTTAGTAATCATAATTTCACCTACTATCTAATTACAATATAATTATTAATACACTTCGTTTACGCTCGTGACATCAATACTACACTCTCCACATGTGTTGTCTGGTCCTTGAGAATACATTTTTTTATCCTCGTCACTGTTTTGAGGACACAATTTATCTGTTTCTAGTTTAGCATTTTTACGTTTACTTTTAAATTGTTTACCATCCTTGTTTTGAGTTTCACCTGTTTTGAATATTATGGTTAACATTGCAGGATCAATTTCTCCGTCGCTATTAACTCCACCTACAATAATTTTCTCAACAATACTTTCAAAAACTGCACGATCAAACTCCGTAAGCATTTTCTGTGAAGATAGCAAGTGCTTAAACTCAGTTAGTCTTTTCTTTACATCTATTTCTGATTTTAAGGTTGTTTCAATATTTACCTTCTCTTCTGCTAGAAACTCTTTTTCTGAGGAAATTTCATTGTACTTTTCATTGTATATGGTATCGCTAATTTTCCCTTCGAGCCTTAGATTTACAAGATTTTCCTCTTTTTTTAGTAATGTTCGAAGTTTGTTTGTAATCCTTTTTAGTTCCTTATTAAGGCTATTGTCATTCAATTCAGATTCAATCGTTTCAAGTAAGTCTGTCATTAAGTTTTCATTTGAATGATAAAGTTGTCTGTAAGCTTCCATGAAAGCCCCCTCAATAGCGAGCTCTTCTAATCCTTTACTATGCTTACAAAATTTCTTCCCTTTCTTTATCGATGTAACACAGTGCCACACAACCTTACGATAATCTGAACGGCAGTGCCAACTTCTTCTAGATAATATTGAACCACAAAAACCACATTCTAACATGCTACTAAAAGCATACATTTTTGAATAGCGTTCACGCTTACCATTTACATTTGCAGCAGTCTTCTTATTTCCTGCTCGACGCAGTCTAATCTCCTGAGCTTTCTCAAAGTCTTCTTTAGATATTATAGGTTCATGATTATCTTTGATGTAGTACTTATCTTCTTCACCAAAATTACTTAAACGTCTCTTGCTTATTGGATCCACTGTAAAAGTTTTGCCCATTAGAATATCGCCTTTATATTTTTCATTCTTTATGATTCCTATACTTTATATTCATAAAGTGTGTGCTCTGCGAGGCTGTCGGCAGTGCCGACCAAAACCATAAAACCTTTAAGACCTTTCTTTTTTTTACGAGAAAAAAGAAACAAAAAAACCTGCCCTCTGCCACCTCAGCAAAGGGGGGTTTTGCTCTCGTGCTCGTTTAAAAATCAGCAAGGGACAGGTAGTATTTTTTGAGAAGATCACTCAAAAAATCTCCACCTTTAAACCCTTGCCAATTTTTATTTTGTCCGTTTTGTCTAGCTTACCGAAAGCCAGACTCAGCAAGAATAAAATTTTTATTGTCTTTCGGTTTTCTAGTGTAACGGACAAAACCACTCAAAATAAAAAAGATACAAGAGAGGTCTCTCGTATCTTTTATTCAGCAATCGCGCCCTTTAATGGAACAAAAAGATTTGAATTCCTGTTATAAAAAAAGGATCAATTTTGAACTCTCTCCCAAAGTTGATCCCTTAACGATTTAGAAATCCCTTTGAGAATGTTTATATACATTCAAGGTAACCAGCCAACTAATGACAATGATTCCTGAAAAAAGTAATAACAAATTACTATACAGATAAGTTGACTGATCAACTTCCATAGGTAACAACCTTTGATCAAGTAAGGGTATGGATAATAAACCACCTACAATTGCAATACCTGTTCCCTCTGATAAAAAGCTGGTAAAGTTAAGCAAACTCATTCCAGCACCAGCTTCCTGCTGTTTCAAGCTACTTGAAACAATTGTTGATATAACTGTTTTGGTGAACGAAAGCCCACCTAAAACAAATACGATTATAATTGTCATGAACCATGATGTTGTTTCTAAAAGAAAGGAAGCAGTTAAAAAGCTAACAGAAAGAAATGTAACTCCGATGTTTAACACGTATAAAGGACCTCTTCTATCAACAAGTATCCCACCAATGTAGCCGAAAATAATGACACTCATTGTTCCAGGGAAAATAATTACACTTCCGATTTCGGCAGTACTTAGCTGGTGAACATCTTTCATCATATAAGGAACCATAGAGACAAACCCTGCTACTGTTCCAAATATAATTCCCCCACAAAGAACTCCAATCATAAAAGGTATATTTTTCCCTAATCCGGGATCAACAAAAGGATCTGTTACTTTCCTGATATGTTTTACAAATATCAGGAATGACAGCACGCTAACGATAAGAAAAGAAATGCTATATGATGTTGTAAACAACATAAAAAATACAATGCCTACAGACATTAGTATAATTCCTTTGATATCAAAATGACCTTTTATCCTTACTTCTTTCTTTAATAATTTCATAAGAAACGGAACAGTGATAATTGTTATCATAGGAATGAGTAGAAGATAGGACCAATGAATATAATGGGCTATCATTCCACCAATCGCTGGACCGACTCCTTCTCCCATGGCTACTATCGATCCAATAAGACCAAATGCTTTACCCCTATTTTCCTTTGGAATATAGCGCGCAACTACAACCATTACGAGTGCTGGAAATGCAGCTGCACCAGCCCCTTGAATAAAACGAGCCATAATAAGTAAGGAAAAGAAAGAATGGCCAACAAACCCAATTACCGATCCGAAGCAATTTATTATAATCCCAAATAGGAGTAACCTTTTAATGCCTAGCTGATCAGATAGCTTTCCATATAGAGCTGTTCCAATAGAAAAGGTTAACATAAAGGCTGTGTTCACCCAGCTTGTACTCGCCGGTGATTTATTAAAATCATTTGCAATATCAGGTAATGAGACGTTCAAAACCATTTCATTTAATACGCTAAAAAAAGATAAAATGCAAAGCCAAATTAAAATTTGGTTGTGTCGTAAAAATGATACGCTTCCCTCTTTTAATTGAACCCTGTTACATTCATTACACTTCATAATTAATTCCTCCTAAACTTGATTAAAACATTTTACCACATATAAACTAAGTTTTAAATTCAGTATTTCATCACTTATACAACAATATGGCCCGTTTGTTGAACTACTCTTTAATAAAATAATTTTTCCGTTCCCAATTCCAGATTGCGACAATTTCCACGCCCATACTTACGTCCTGATTTTCATCATCGATGTGAATGAGATCACCTCTCTCAACATCATCCAACTGCAACTCTTTGCGTATCTCTTTAAACAAACCACCAAACCCAATTTGACGCTTGTTTTTCAAGGCTTTCATCAAATCATCAGTCACTTTCAGTTTTTGTTCTTCCGTTTTGCCCATTTTCTCTATCGGCTTGGTTGGATACTTCGCTGTTTCGACAATTGCACCACGCAAATCCATGTCACTCTTAGCTTTACGCTGATTTGGTTTTACTTTTCGCACGTCTACAATTGGCTTGTAATCAAGCTTTGCCGATTGTTGCCACATACTCGTCCATTCATCTTGCGAGATATAATAATCGCCACCAAAATACGACGCTTTAACCATTAACAGCACTTGTATGCTCTGCCAGCTCGACATCGCCAACGCTTCTTTGAGCAGACTGTTTTCCAGCTCTGTCCGGCTCTGTCGGTTTAACTCTTGAAGCTGCTCTCTTGGACTGCTCTGCTTCTGCTGTTCGTGCATTTCTCTCAAACTCATGCTCCATACTCTCCTTTCCAAAATCCATATTGTAGTATTTTTCCAGCTTGATATCCCTGATTTTACAAGCCTTTTCTCCTGCCTGTTCCCTGGCTAAGTCGGTATATGTGATGTACTTGTGGCTGTCCTGCCAGTCCACCCCGTACCCTCTTTCATTCATCAGCCGGATAAAGGTTTCCCGGCTGGTCGCTGTTTCCTTACAATCCAGCACCGCAAGGGCAATATCCTGCACATAGCTTTTGACCTTTCCCTGCTCTGCCTGTTTCAAAAGCTGGTAGGTGTCTTTGCTCCATGCCACCGTTTCTTCCCGGACTTCTCCAGCAAATGTCTTTCCTTTCTCCGGCACATGCAAGCCCTGTTCCCAGCTCTGCTCGTTGCACCGTTCCTTTAAGTCTTTAAGGTCGTGCTTACTCAGAGGGTAATTTAGGGTATAACAAAATAACCCACCCGAATATCGTTTTTTTTATTTGGTGAGTTTGTTCTTTCAAATACGAAACAAAAAGAGCCGATGATTCGTGAATTGTTCCACAATTTCATCGGCTCTGCGTCTTAAGCGTCTGGCTCTTTGATGACAGTTATCTTCAAGTTGTCAACTTTAATCAATCTTTCTTGTCTGCATTTTGGACAATAAAGGGGATAATTCTCCAAAACAGTGTCCTTCCTAATTTTATTACGGGTTTTGCTCCCACAAACAGGACACAATATCCATTCGCATTTCATCATAATTAGTCTCTAATCCTTTCAAATCTCATTTTATATGACTTTTGCAAGCTGTTAAGCTAACTTGTGGAACATATGCCGAACCTTATCTATACGGCTATTCGGGCGGCGGGGTTGGCAAATAAATTTACCAATAGCTGGCTGGTATCCTTTTAACTCTGTCAAGCAGACTCCCTGCCCATTTGTGAAATTAGTTAAATCGTTCCTGTATTCTTGAATACATCTAGCAGGGATTTCTCCTTTCAGAATGACCTCGTCATTCTTTATCTGAGTACTTACAATATCTGCACAATACCTTGGAGCATCATGATACGCCCGTGAGAGATATTCCTGCGGTGCATAAATTTCAAAGTGGAGATATGGCTCTAATAGTTCTGTCCCTGCTTTTTTTAAAGCCTGCTCCAATACGATAGGGGAAAGCAGCCGAAAGTCTGCGGGGGTACTTACAGGACTATAATACAATCCATATTCAAAACAGATTTTACAGTCTGTCACTTTCCATCCATACAGCCCCTGCTCGCAGCCATAAAGAACCCCCTCCATAACCGCATTTTGGAACGATTGATTTAAATATCCAAGTGAAACTCTGCTTTCATACTGCACTCCGCTTCCAATAGGGAGCGGCTCTATGGACAACCCGACAGAAGCCCAGAAAGGATTTGGCGGGACTTCTATGTGGATGGTATATTCTGCTTTTCTAAGCGGTCTTTCCAGATAAATAACCGAAGGCTCTTTCATAGCCACGCCCACATGATATTTTTCTTCTAATAGCGAACAAATAACTTCTAACTGTACTTTTCCCAAAAAAGATAACATAATCTCATGTGTAACAGTATCAATGTCAAAATGCAAAAGAGGGTCTGTATCAGCAATCTCTGTGAGGGCATTTAACAGGGCTTCCCTTTGCTCCGGCTTTTGCGGCTCTACCGTTGTCCGAAGTAATGGCATGGGATTATCAATCCGTGTTTTATGAGGCAGGAGTTTTTCATTTCCTAGAATGTCGTTCAGTTTCAAAGTATCATCAGCTAAAATAACAATTTCTCCCGGATAAGCGGTGTCTGTCCGAACAATTTCCCCTTTGGATGGAATACGCATCTCTGTGATTTTCAGCTTTTCTCTCCCGGCCAGGGCCACCGTATCCCGCAGGCGCAGCGTTCCGCTGTATAGCCGTAGATAGACACGCCGCTGGCCGCAATCTGTATACTCCACCTTGAAAACGCTGCCGCATAGGGCGGCGCTCCCCTGTTCCCCAATCGGTTGGAACAGCCCTGTCACCGCATCCATCAACGGTTGAATGCCAAGGCCCTTTTTGGCGCTGCCATAATAGACCGGGAACAGGGAGGCGTCTTGAACCCGCCGCTGTTCCTCCCGCACAAGTTTTTCCCGGCTGATTGGTTCTCCTGCGATATACTTTTCCAATAATTTATCGTTATTTTCGATGACCGCATCCCATGCTTCTATGTCGGTATTTTCCTCCAGGACTATTTCCGGGGACAGCGACACCGTCTGCTTGATGATAATATCGGCGGAGAGCTTATCCCGAACAGACTGAACCACGCTCTGCAAATCAACGCCAGCCTGGTCGATCTTGTTGATAAAGATAACGGTGGGAATGTTCATTTTCCGCAGGGCATGGAACAGAATACGGGTCTGGGCCTGCACGCCATCTTTAGCGGAGATCACCAAGATGGCCCCATCTAAAACAGCCAAAGAGCGGTACACCTCCGCCAAAAAATCCATATGGCCTGGCGTATCTATAATGTTGACTTTTACATCCTCCCACTGAAAAGATGTCACTGCTGTCTGGATAGTGATTCCCCTTTGACGCTCCAAATTCATTGTATCTGTCCTTGTTGTGCCTTCATCTACGCTCCCTAGTTCTGCAATTGCACCACTGGTATACAATAAACTTTCCGTTAATGTTGTCTTTCCTGCGTCAACGTGAGCCAGAATGCCTAAGTTAATTATTTTCATGTGATTTTCCTCCTATCAACACCCAAAAAAGGGCATAAAAATACCCAGTGATAAATACTCCTATCACTGGGTAAATAACTCCAATAGCCCCAAAACACTTATATGTTTTCGGGCATATAAAATTACATGATAAAAGTATTCTTAAACTGGGTACAAAAAACCAAGCCCCATATTAAAAGTGAAACGGGACTGCTACTTTTTGTTCCCACTATCAAATTGACAGTTTATTTAAGAATACCTTGCCGCATATTTATTAACTCCTTGTATAATACTGAATCTAATTATATTCCTTAACCCTTTATTTGTCAAGTCCTTAACCCTTTATTTGTCAAGCTGACAAACTAAAGCAGAAAAAGCGGCAGGATTTCCCCCTGCCACTAATCATCTGTTTATGCAAAAATAATTTCCTTTTCCACAATCTCCCTCGCACAAGCCCTTATGTTATTGAGGCATCCTGTCCATTCTAAGGCGTTTTCTGCCTTTAGCCGTTCCGTTATGCCCTGTGCCTGTTTCATACCCTCTATGAGCCTTTCAAAGCGTTCCTGTGCCTGTCTGTTGATGTCGGCAAGGTAGGCGTTTAGCCTGCCGCTTGTAAGAAGATTGGTGTATGTAACTTTACGGTACTGTTTTAGATAATCTAAATGCCGTTGCCCCCAGATGCCTATTGCCTGTTCTTCTTCGGCGGGTACAGTTAAGCACGGTATCAAATAATCCCCTTGCCTTTCGTATTTGCCGCCCAGTTCCTCAAATAATGATTTTGCCATTGTCTGTTACCTCAAAAGCCCTCTTTAAAGGGCTTTTATGTTTATTTTGAAAAAGAGATAAAATCAATATATCCCTTTTCCCCAATTTTTACAACGGCATTGTAGGGCTTTTTCTCTTTGTTTTTGATTCCTTTTACCAGGGTTTCTTTTCCCTCCAGTAATTCTTTTACATTCGTTTTGGTTAGTTTTTTCTTTCTAAAATGTTCAGCTAAAGTAAACTTACATTCAGGATAATTTGAACAACCATAAAACGATTTTTTTAATACAATATTGTTGCCACACTTAGGACATTTTCCTACAAGGGGTCCCGAGCGCTTAGTGGGAATTTGTACC
>NZ_JBIMJM010000050.1:0-11729 GCF_043674115.1 Streptococcus sp. A34
TCCCAAAAAATGTTTGGGCTACAAGTCACCGAGAGAATTTCTTATAGGTGGCTAACTCGGAATTGAAATTTGCCAAACTTTCTAGTTTCCTAGGAAGTTTTTCTTTTGCCGCAAAAAAACAACTTTATCAGTTTTTTTTGAAATTATAAAAAAATTGATAAGATTTTTTTTGAAAAATAGATTACAATAAAATCACAAGGAAGTCGGAAACGCTTTCAAAATTAATAATAAATCTACAAGGAGGACAGGAAATGTCAACTGAAAAATACATTATGGCCATCGACCAAGGTACAACAAGCTCACGCGCCATCATCTTTAACAAAAAAGGTGAAAAAGTTGGTAGCTACCAAAAAGAATTTACACAAATTTTCCCTAAACCGGGTTGGGTAGAACATAATGCCAATGAAATCTGGAATTCCGTTCAGTCTGTTATTGCGGGATCCTTTATTGAAAGTGGTGTTCGTCCAGACCAGATTGAAGGGATTGGGATCACTAACCAACGTGAAACGACAGTTGTTTGGGACAAAGAAACAGGACTTCCAATCTACAATGCCATTGTCTGGCAATCTCGTCAAACATCACATATTGCTGATCAGTTAAAAGCGGATGGACATGCGGATTTGATTCATAAAAAGACTGGTCTTGTAGTAGATGCCTATTTCTCAGCAACAAAAGTTCGGTGGATTTTGGACCAAGTTCCAGGTGCACAAGAACGTGCTGAAAAAGGTGAAATTCTCTTTGGAACTATCGATACTTGGTTGGTTTGGAAATTGACCAATGGTAAGTGCCATGTAACAGATTACTCAAACGCTGCCCGCACCATGCTTTACAATATCAAGGAACTCAAGTGGGATGATGAAATCCTTGAGCTCCTCAATATTCCAAAAGCTATGTTGCCAGAAGTTCGTTCCAATTCAGAAATCTACGGAACAACAGCGCCATTCCACTTCTACGGTGCAGAAGTTCCTATTTCTGGTATGGCAGGTGACCAACAAGCAGCCCTATTTGGACAATTGGCATTTGAGCCAGGTATGGTGAAAAATACCTATGGAACAGGTTCCTTCATCGTTATGAACACTGGTGAGGAAATGCAGCTATCTGAGAATAGTCTTCTCACCACTATCGGTTATGGCATTAACGGAAAAGTTTACTATGCACTAGAAGGTTCAATCTTTATCGCTGGTTCTGCAGTTCAATGGCTGCGTGATAGTATGCGAATGGTGGAAACATCGCCTGAGTCTGAAGAACTTGCTCGTAAGTCTACTAGCAACGATGAGGTCTATGTTGTACCAGCCTTTACGGGACTAGGAGCTCCATATTGGAATTCAGATGCGCGTGGATCTGTCTTTGGCTTAACTCGTGGTACAAGCAAGGAAGATTTTGTGAAAGCTACTCTACAATCTATTGCCTATCAAGTTCGTGATGTTATTGATACCATGCAATTGGATACAGGAATTGATATTTCTGTCTTGAAAGTAGACGGTGGTGCTGCTATGAATAGCCTACTCATGCAGTTCCAGGCAGATATTCTCGGTATCGAGATTGCCCGTGCTAAAAACTTGGAAACAACTGCACTTGGCGCAGCCTTCCTAGCAGGTCTTGCAGTTGGTTTCTGGAAAGATTTGGATGAATTGAAAGAATTGAACGCAGTTGGACAATCCTTCCAGCCAGCTATGAATGAAGCCCGTAAAGAACAGCTCTACAAGGGTTGGAAAAAAGCTGTTGCTGCAACGCAATTATTTGCACAATTGGACGAAGAGTAAAAAGTTAGAAAGTGTGAAAACATGGAATTTTCAATAGAAACGCGTCGCTTAGCGATAGAAAAAATGCAGGATAGACAGTTGGATCTTCTGGTTATCGGTGGTGGTATTACGGGGGCTGGAGTTGCTCTCCAAGCCGCTGCTAGTGGTATGGAAACTGGCTTGATTGAAATGCAGGACTTTGCTGAAGGAACTTCAAGTCGTTCAACCAAATTGGTTCACGGTGGACTACGTTACCTCAAACAGTTTGATGTAGAGGTAGTTTCTGATACAGTTTCAGAACGTGCGGTTGTACAAAACATCGCTCCTCACATTCCAAAACCAGATCCAATGCTCTTACCTGTCTATGATGAAGAAGGATCTACCTTTAGCCTCTTCCGCTTGAAAGTGGCTATGGATCTCTATGACCTCTTGGCTGGCGTCAACAATACAGACCTTGCCAATAAGGTGTTGACGAGAGAAGAAGTCTTAGAGCGGGCACCTCACCTGAAAAAAGAAGGTTTGCTTGGCGGTGGAGTTTACCTTGACTTCCGTAATAACGATGCCCGCTTGGTAATTGAAAATATCAAACGTGCAGCCAAAGACGGTGCCTTGATTGCCAGCCGTGTCAAAGCGGAAAAATTTATCAAGGATGAGGCTGGAAAAGTTGTCGGAATCGTCGCTCGTGATTTGCTGACAGACAGCACCTTTGAAATCCGTGCGCGTTTGGTCATCAATACAACAGGACCATGGAGTGACGAAGTGCGTAATCTTGGAGGAGAAGGCTCAGGTGTTCTCCAAATGCGTCCAACCAAGGGTGTGCACCTAGTTGTCGATAGCTCTCGCTTGTCTGTCCCTCAGCCAACCTATTTCGACACTGGTCACGCTGACGGCCGTATGGTCTTTGTCCTTCCTCGTGAAAACAAAACCTATTTTGGTACGACAGATACGGACTATACAGGCGATTTGGCAAACCCAACGGTCACTCAAGAAGATGTCGATTATCTATTGGATATCGTTAACAATCGTTTCCCAGAAGCAAACTTGACCCTGGATGATATTGAAAGTGGCTGGGCAGGTCTTCGTCCACTCTTGTCTGGAAATGGTGCTTCTGACTACAACGGTGGGAACAATGGAAAACTCAGCGACGATAGTTTCAACAGCTTAATTGAAACAGTCAAAGGTTACTTGAACAATGAAAAGACCCGTGATGATGTGGAACACGATTTGACTCATCTGGAAGGTAGTGTTTCTGAAAAACACTTGGATCCGTCTTCTGTATCGCGTGGTTCTGCCCTTGACCGTGATGACAATGGTTTACTTACACTTGCCGGTGGTAAAATCACTGACTTCCGTAAGATGGCAGAAGGTGCACTTGAAAAAGTGGCAAGCATTCTAAAAGAAGAACATGGGCGTAGCTTTAAACTCATAAATTCTAAGACCTATCCTGTATCTGGTGGCGAATTGAACCCAGCTAATGTAGCAGAAGAGATCGAACACTTGGCTCAATTAGGAGTGAAAAAAGGTTTGGACTACGATGATGCCCTCTATTTAGCTAACTTGTACGGTTCAAATGCGCCAAAAGTATTTGCCTTGAACCATAAAGTAGAGGCTGTATCTGGCCTTAATCAACGGGATTTACTGTCTCTGCATTATGCCATGCGGGAAGAAATGACGCTGACGCCAGTAGACTACCTGCTCCGTCGGACCAACTACATGCTCTTCATGCGAGAACAATTGGATGCAGTAGCACCTGAAATCATCAAGGAAATGGCGGCTTATTACAATTGGTCAGAAGAAGAGGCTGCTGGTCAAGAAGCTCTGCTTATGGAAACTCTAAATAAAAACGATTTGACCTATCTGAAGAAGGTGTAATACAATTTATGAAAAGGCTTACCAAGCTGAACAATAGAAAAGAACCCAAGGAGGCTTTATGAAATTTTTACGTTCTACCATCGGCTATATGATTGCCGGTATGCTTGTTATGAGTGTCTGGGGGGCATTTGCGGATGCCTACGGCATTATTGGAGGCTACTTTGCTGCCTTTATTATCATCGGTCCAATGTGGTTTATGAACCATTATCTGGGGCTAATCAAACACGATGATGACTCAGCTTTTGTCGATATGGGGCTGGGAATCGGTCTGTGTGGTATTTTCCGTGATGCCTTTATAAATGGATTTGGTACTGTGGTTGAATCACTTCCGACCATCGTCTTGGTTGTCATCGGCGCAACCATCGCTGGACTGGTTGCAGCCAAGATTGAAGAAGATATGGAAAAAGATTAAGGAGGGTATAACATGACAGTTCAACAAGCAATTGCTACTTTAGTTGGTGCATTTCTCTTCCCCTTCATCATTCGGATGGCCTGGGGACAGATGGTTGAAAAATTTGGTCCGATTGGTGGTTGGATCGCTGCGTCAATGATTGTCGGGACGGCCTGGACCATTAACCACGGTGTGGGGCTTATCACCCAATCGGGTTCTGCCTGGGTTGATATGGGACTTGCTGCGGGTATCGGTGTATTTGTCGCATCAGTTGCGCGTGGTGGTAAGGCTGGCAAAGCCAAAACCAATCTCCTAGCAGCCCTGGTCGGAGGAATTTTAGGCGGTCTAATCCTATCATTTATCCTTTAAAAGCAAAGTTTCAAGTCGGGATGAAATGTCCCGACTTTTTATAATAGTGAATGAACCCCAGCAAGTCCTAGGCTTAACCAAGTGTAGAGTCTTTTCAAAGTGAATGATGCTTGTCGTGACAATATGATCTTTTAAGAATGTGAGCAAAATATTTTACACTATCACTAATTATTGATAAAATAATACCAAATCAGAAACGAGGTAGTTTACATGAACAATACAGGTATTCATCACATTTCGACTTTGGTGGGCAACATCCACCAGGCTTATCATTTTTATCACCATATTCTTGGCTTGAAGTTGACCCTGAAGACAGTGAATCAGGATGATTCGTCCATGTATCACCTCTTTTTCGGGGATGAAGATGGCCGTTTCGGTACAGAATTCACGATTTTTGATATGCCAAACTTCCAGATGGAACTCAAGGGAACCAATCGCCTAGAAAGAACAATTTTTCTAGTCAAGGATAAGGCAGCTCTGGAGTTCTGGGCGCAACGTTTGACGGATTTTGAGGTCGAACATGGTGGAGTAGAAGTGATGGGAGACAGACATATCCTCAATTTCTAAGATGAGGATGGGCAAGATTTGGCTTTGATCTATCATGATACTATTGGTCCTATGTATCCAATGGAGACTGCCGAGATTCCTGAATCGGTTGCTATTTTAGGAATTGCTGGGATTCAGATGCGGGTGCGGGAGGAGAAAGCCCTGCTGGACATGCTGACAGAGAGATTTGGTTTTGAAGAGGAAAGCCGTTTTGATTATCAGGGACAGCAGGTCATTTCGCTCAAATTCGACAATGATTTCCAGCATCGCGTGCAGGTTATCGTCGATCAGGTTTCAAAAATCTCCGTCATTGGGGTTGGTGCCATTCACCACGTAGCCTTTGGTGTCTTGGATACATTAGATTTAGAGGATATGGTTCATACACTTGACCTGCTCAACCGTCCGCACTCAGGCATTATCAATCGGGACTTTATGCACTCCCTCTATTTCCGTGCGCCGAACTACCTTATGTTTGAAGTGGCGACAATGGAAGGTCAGCACGAGGCCAAGAAAGCTGAGCAACATGATAAACTCAATGATGTTGAACTCTTCTTGCCAACCTTCTTTGAGGAGGACCGGGCTGAGATTGAAGAAGTTCTGAGAAATCGTTATTAGGAGACAGTCATGAACTATCTTTTTGTGGAGGGGACTGCGCCCTGTCTCCTGGTCTTTTTTCACGGAACAGGTGGCGATGAGCAGTCCATGCTTTTTCTGAGGGAAAAATTGGATCCTGAAGCAGCTGTACTATCTTTTCAGGGCAATGTTGGTCAGGGGAAATCCCGTCGCTTTTTTGCTCCGCTGGTTGACGGGCAACTGGATTTGCTTGATTTTGAGCAACGTTTGACCGATTTTATAGACCAGTGGTCACAAATTGCAGTAGCAGATTACCAGCAAATTATCTTTGTCGGCTTTTCAAACGGGGCTAATTTTATAGCAGGGCTCCTGACCAAGCGGGCTGATTTGGCTGACTGCTATCTCTTGCTCCATCCATCAGCTCTTGATTTTTCAGTGCCTTTGGAAAATAGCAGAGCAGACATTCTTGTGACGGTTGGCTTGCAGGACCAGTTGGTTGACCCAGTCGCAGTTCAAGAACTCTACCAAAATTGGCAGGAAACAGCCTTTCCCAAACTTCAATTAGCCATTTTTGACCAGGGCCACTTTTTAACGACTGATGAAATTGACCGCATCATCAACTGGTATCAGACAAAATAAAGACCTGAACTCTTGTGTTCAAGTCTTTTTTGCTATTAGACCAATGATTCCAACTTGTCGACCAAGGAACCAACGTAAGCGATTGTTTCTTTAAGTGGTTGGTCTGTTGATACATCAACGCCTGCGTGTTTAGCCAGGTCTTGGGCAGACAGGCTAGCGCCCAGTGACAGGGTTTCCAACCATTTTTCAACGACTTCTTCTGGATTTTCTTCCAATTGCTTAGCCATAGCCGTACCGATGGTCAAGCCAGCTGAGTAGGTGTATGGATAGAGGCCAATGTAGTAGTGAGGCTGGCGCATCCAGATAAGACCAGCATCGTCGCCGATTTCAAAGTCTTCACCCCAGAATTCTTTGATGACATCCAGCTTGATTTGGCAGAGAATGTCGCCGTTGAGGTATTCGTCATTGTCCAGACGAGTGTAAACCTCACGCTGGAAGGCTGCCTCAAGCAGGTGAGTGACCATGTTGTGGAAGTAAGTACGACTGATTAACTCGCTAATTAGGTAAGCCTGGAAACCAGGGTCTTGGTTGTTTTTCAAGAGAGTATTACAAGTCAAAACTTCGTTGGCAGTTGATGGTGCCTCGATAAAATAGAGCGATGGGTCATAGCTGAGAATGCTTTGTTTCTTAGCCAATTGGAAATGCCCTGCATGCCCCAGTTCGTGAGCTAATACCAGGACTTCATTCATGAGACCAGTCCAAGAAAGCAGGATATAAGACGGTCCGTCATAGAGAGTCGCACAGAAACCACCAGTCGCCTTGCCCTCATTTTGCGCAAAGTCAATCCAGCGCTCATCGAAGGAACGTTCAATCATCTTGACATAATCGTCGCCAAGGATGCCCAAACAGTCAATCAAGAATTGTTTAGACTCTTCTGGCGTAATGCGTTGGTTAAATTCGGACGGTAGGCTGATTTTCAGGTCGGCGTGGGTAATTTTCTCCAAGCCATGAGCCTTGGCAACCAGCTTGACATAGCGACGCATGTGCGGTGCCAATTCTTTCATGATGACGTCAATCTGACGGTCGAAGAGGTCGCGGGAAACATTTTGGTGGTGGAGAAGGTAGTCAATGGTCGTGTCAAAACCGCGGAGGCGCGCCTCAATCTGCTCATTTTTAATGTGTGATAGATAGGTTGCAGCTGTTGTGTTCTTGTATTTTTTCAAGGTATTGTAGAAACCAGCAGCGGAATTACGACGAATTTCGGTGTCGTGACTGATTTCGTAGTCATTTTCAAACAAAACATAGCTGTTTCCGTAGGTTTGGCCATTTGCTTCAAAGCTGTCAAAGGTCATATCCTCAAACTTGGTAACCCCGTAGTTGTTGTAAGGTTGGCCAAAGGTTGGTGCAAAATTGGCCAAGAGTTCTTCTTGAAGAGGGTTGAGTTGGTGAGGTTTTTGGCGAATGATTGCCTCGAAAAACGCCTTCCATTGTGGCTGTTCAGCAATCAAGTTGTTCAAGACTGCCTCGTCAAGTAAGCCCAGTTCGGTGTCCAGGAAGGACAATTTTGGAATGGCAAAGGCACGCACTAATTCGTATTCATTGGCGAGGCTAGCCAATTCTGTATTCATCTTGTCGACTTCAAGTGGCAAGAAGGAATAGTGATCCAGCTTGCTGAGGAGGATAGACAGGTCTTCGTATTCTTTCAGTGCAGCGACAATACTTGCTTTTTCGGTCAATTGACCTTTATAGGTTTTCTCAAATTTCTCAACTTGTTCCTTGTAGCTAGCAAGGGCATCCTTGTAGGCCTGGTTGTCTGGGAAAATCAGGTTGGTATCCCAGGTGAGTTGCACGTCAATTTCATGGCGTTTTGGCATTGCTTGTGACATAGAATTCTCCTTTATTTTCAGAATTTTAAGTATATTATATCATAGAATGAAAATTATAACTTGACAAAACCATGAAAAACCTAGATAATAGGAGTATGAAAGGGTTTACTGAAAACCAGAAAGGAGCTTAATATGCAAGTCATTAAACGTAGTGGAGAGATTGTTGAATTTGACCCAGAAAAGATTTATCAAGCCATTTTAAAGGCTGCGCAGACAGTTTATGTGATTGATGATACCTGGCGGAAAAACCTTGCCCAGGTGACTAAGAAGGTCGTACTTGACTTGGAAGAGGCTCATACAGAACGCCCAACCATCAGCATGGTACAATCCCAGGTGGAGCACCGTTTGCTGGATGCCGGCTATATCTCAATCGCAGAGCATTATATTTCTTATCGCCTGCAGCGTGATTTGGAACGCAATGGCTACGCGGATAAGATTGTCGTTCATTTGCGATTTGAGCAAGTACGTTAAAAGTAGTTATAGTTTATAGCTATAGGTTCATGTAACTAAAAACTATTGGTAATTTATGACATAATATGCTAGAATAAATGAAATCCATCCTTTTTGATAATCTGGATTTTATAACTAGTCATTCCCTAAGTTCGTGCCTTAGGGATTTTTTATTTCCTCTTATCTTTTTTGAAAATCCAGACTAAAATTTTATTTTTAAATCGGTTTTAGCTGGACGAATTCTCTGAAATGTTTTATTATAATAACAGATAGAAAACGGAGAGGAGGTAAGGTAGAGAGGTTGGGAAGCTGACTCTATCCTATATCAAAATCGGAGGTTATCAAATGAATAGAGAATTTAAGGCTATGGTTGTTGAGCAAGTAGGCGACGAGATTGTATTTGCTCCAAAAACCATTACAGTGGATGATTTGCATGAAGGTCAAGTCCTTATCAAAGTTGCCTACAGTTCGGTCAACTACAAGGACATGCTGGCTGTGCAGAAAAATTCCGGTGTCATCCGGAATTATCCCATGATTCCAGGTATAGACTTGGCTGGTACTGTAGTTTCTTCGGAGACAGATGAATTTACTCTTGGTCAGGAAGTGCTGGTGACCGGCTATGAAATGGGCATGTCCCATACAGGCGGATTCTCTGAATATGCCCGCGTTCCAAAAGATTGGGTTGTGCCATTGCCAGAAGGGTTGACAATGAAAGATGCCATGATCCTTGGCACGGCGGGACTCACAGCTGGTTTGTCTGTCCTGGCGCTTGAGAAAGCTGGGATGACAGTGGACAAGCAACCACAGATTCTCGTGACAGGCGCTAGTGGTGGCGTAGGTTCGGTTGGGCTTGCCATTCTCAAATCTCAGGGCTATGAGCACATTAGCGCTCTAACCCGAAAGGACAATCAGGATGAGCTGGTTTGCCGGCTGGGTGCTAGCAAGATTATCAAGCCAGATCAAGTCTTTATCAAGGAGAATCCACTCCTGCTCAAAGGGGTTTACAATTATGTGCTGGACACAGTAGGTGGTGATGTGGTCGCTCATCTGATTCCACAGATTGACTATGACGGTGCTGTTTCGCTTTGTGGAAATGCCGGAGGTGTCAAGATGATGACCAATGTTCTGCCATTTATTCTCCGTGGTGTACAGGCTTTGGGAATTGATTCTGTCCAAATTAGCCATGAAAAACGGACAGCAGTCTGGGAAAAATTCGCCAAGGAATGGAAGATTGTAGACCAGCTGGCTTATGATGAAATCAGCTTGGAAGAACTGCCTGAGACCATGACTCTTTTGAAAGAAGGGCGGCATTTGGGTAGAACCATTGTCAAAATTGGATAAACTGGACTGCTGAGATTTGATGTACAATAAAATCTATCAGTGGCGGAAGTCTGTTGCACACCAAAGGACCAACAAACGATAAGATAATTTTGAATAGTATGAAACGGCTAGGGATTACTTTAGTCGTTTCTTTGGTATAATGATAAGTATGAATCTGATTGTGACAACGAGTTTGAGGATGGATAGTCAGCTAGTTTCCCTTGCAGAGTCCATTGCCAAAGAACTACCTGCTATTTATCTGCCGCGTAATAAGCAAGCCTTGAGCCGTTTTTTTACGGATGTGGAACAGGTTTTGGTAGTTTACAAAGACCGGCTGGTTTTGGAACAAGTGGGTGGGCAATCCCTCTTTTTTCACCCAGATACTGCTATGCTTCGTATCAAAGCTGGACGTGACCCTCTCCTAGAATTGATTGGCGACAAGCCAAAGACTATTTTAGATTGTACCATGGGGCTGGCTTCTGATAGTATTGTCCTAGCTAGTGCGGGACATCAGGTGACAGCCTTGGAGAGTTCTCTGCTTATTCATTTTATGGTAAGCCGAGGTCTGAAAGAGTTTGATAGTGGCAATGAAGCGGTTAATCAAGCCATGCGGTCCATTGAGGCCATCTGGACAGACAGTTTGCCCTATTTGAAAAATCAGGCAGATAAGTCGGTTGATGTGATTTATTTTGACCCTATGTTTTCGAAGGAGATTAAGGAATCGCAGAATTTGTCCGGATTAGCAGGGCTAGCAAATGCTGCCCCCTTGTCAGGGGAATTGTTGGCTCAGGCCAAGCGGGTGGCCAAGGAAAAGATTATCTTGAAAGCTCATTTTCGTGATGCGGTCTTTGAGCGATTTGGCTTTAAACGTCATGTAAGACCCAATCAAAAATTTCATTATGGAGAAATTCGTTTGAAGGAGTGAGAACAGAATGAAAATATTAGTAACTGGTTTTGATCCATTTGGAGGTGAGTCTATCAATCCTGCACTGGAGGTCATTAAATCATTACCAAAGCAGATTGCAGGCGCAGAGATTCTTCTTGAGGAGATTCCAACTGTTTTTTATCAAGCTGCAAGTGTTCTTGAAGAAGCCATGGTTAAGTATGCACCAGATATTGTGCTATGTATTGGACAGGCTGGTGGAAGGACGGAATTAACACCTGAGCGTGTAGCCATTAATCAAGACGATGCTCGTATTCCAGATAATTTAGGACAACAACCAATTGACACTATGATTCGTGAAGATGGGCAACCTGCTTATTTTTCAACCTTACCCATCAAAGCAATGGTTGAAGCCATTCGTGCAGCAGGACTTCCAGCCTCTGTTTCTAATACCGCAGGGACCTTTGTCTGCAACCATCTCATGTACCAAGCTCTTTACTTAGCTGATAAACAATTTCCAAAGACTAAGGCTGGTTTTCTTCATATTCCGTTTCTACCGGAACAGGTTCTTGACAAACCAGGCTTTGCCTCTATGTCTCTAGCCGATATTGTTAGAGGAGTTGAAGCAGCCATTGGAGCAATAGTTGCATATAAAGACAAAGAGGATGTGAAGAACGTTGGAGGTGCAACACATTGACGGGGGATTGTATGGAAGCTAGGAAACGTGTCGAGGAGATGGAAAAAATATTTAATATGCATCTGGAGATGAACAAGTCCCTTGCTGATAGTGTTACCCAGCTCAATCAGGCACAATCAAGTTATTTACGGTTGCTAGATTATTATCAAAGCCAGACCTATATGGAAGATCTTGATTTATCCAATAATGGTTATTTTGATGGTATTCCTTGCGGTGTATTGAGTGAAGATGGAGTCTATAATTTGCTTTTTGACCACTCGAATTTAGCAAGTCAACTGAGAGAACTAGCAGATCTGCTGGAGCAATAAAAATGGCAATAAAATTTTTAAAAAGTGTCAAGTTTTTGTACCTTTGTCAATGATGTGAGACCAAAAAGGTGATTTTGAAGTTATCCATTTGTTAAGCTTTACTAGGAGCTAGC